>JAAZBQ010000792.1 GCA_012513725.1 Chloroflexota bacterium | reverse complement strand
CGGTACTCGGGCTCCTCGGCCGAGCAGATCTCCTCGGCCAGCGGGCAGCGCGGGTGGAACCGGCAGCCCGGCGGCGGGTTGATCGGGTTCGGGATCTCGCCCTCCGGCATCGCTTCCGTGCGCCGCCGGTGCGGATCGGGCACCGGCACCGCCGCGAGAAGCGCCCGGGTGTAGGGGTGCAGGGGATTCGAGTACACCTCGGGCAGATCGCCCACCTCGCACAGCCGGCCCAGGTACATCACGCCGATCCGGTCGCAGATGTACTTGGCCGTGGCCAGGTCGTGGGTGATGAATAGATAGGTGAGGTTCAGGTCGTTCTTGAGCTCCACCATGAGGTCCAGCAGCAGGGCGCGGACGCTCACGTCGGCCATGGCGATCGGCTCATCGGCCAGCACTAGGTCGGGGTGCGTCACCAGCGCGCGGGCAATGACCACCCGTTGCCGCTGTCCACCGGAGATCTGGTGGGGATACTTGTCATAGTAAAAGCGCGCCGGAGCCAGCCCCACCCGCTCCATCATCTGCGTCACCATGTCGCGGTGCTCGTCGCGGCGCTCCGGGTAGTGAATCTCTAGCGCGTGGCCGATGGCGCTCCCCAGCGACATGCGCGGGTTCAGCGACGCCATGGGATCCTGAAAGATCACCTGCATCCGTCGGCGCATGCGGCGCATCTCTTCCGCATTCAGCGAGCCGAGGTCGAGACCGTCAAACCACACCTCGCCAGAGGTGGGCTCCAGGAGCCGGATGATCGCCCGGCCGGTGGTGGACTTGCCGCTGCCGCTCTCGCCCGCCAGACCGAACACCTCGCCGCGGCGGATGTCAAAGGTGACGCCGTCCACCGCCCGGACATGCTCCTGGCGGCCGGCGATGAACTGCTCGAGGAAGCCTTTTTGCACGGGGAACCACTTGACCAGGTCGCGAACCTCCACGAGGTTCTCACGCGGAGGCATGGTTGGCTGTGTGGCGTTCATCGGCTCACCTCACGCTCGGGGGCGTCTGCGGGCATCTGGTGCTTGGCGTACAGCCAGCACTGCACCAGGTGTCCGCCGCCCGTATCCAGGAGCGGCGGCTGTTCGCGGCTGCACACCGCCATGGCGTGGGGGCAGCGCGGATGAAAGCGACACCCGCTCGGGGGATGGGTCAGGTTGGGCGGCTCCCCGGGCATCTTGTACAGTTCTTCGTCGTCGTCCAGCCGGATGTTCGGCACCGAGCGCAAGAGCCCTTGGGTATAGGGGTGCAGCGGTTCGTCGAACACCTCGTAGACGCTGCCGATCTCGGCCATGTGCCCGGCGTACATCACCGCGATCCGGTCGGCCAGCTCGGCCACCAGGGCGATGTTGTGGGTGATCATCAGGATGGAGACGCCCAGTTCGTCGCGCAGCTCGCGGAGCTGGTCCAAGAGGTTGGCCTCCACGATGACGTCCAGCGATGTGGTGGCCTCGTCGGCGACTACGAGCTCGGCGCTCAGCACCAGCCCCAGGGAGATCATCACTCGCTGGCGCATGCCGCCGGAGAGCTGGTGCGGATAGTTGTTCAGCCGTTCGGCGCGGATGCCCAGCCGCTCCGCCAGGGCCTTGGCGCGCTCGAGCGCCTTGTGCAGCGACGTCTCGGCCTCGTGGACCTGGATGGCCTCCACCACGTGCTGGTCGATGCGCTGCACGGGGTTCAGCGACGTCATGGGATCCTGGAAGATCATGCTGACCCGGCGCCCGCGAAAGTCGCGCAGGCGCTGCTCATCGTAGGTCATCACGTCTTCGCCGTCGAACACGATCTGACCGCTCGAGATGTAGCCGGGCGGCGAGATCATGCGCATCAGCGCGCGGCCCATGGTGCTCTTGCCGCAACCGCTCTCGCCCACCAGGCCGAGGATCTCGCCCCGGCGGATGTCGAACGAGACGCCGTCCACGGCGCTCACGTCGCCGAGCCGTGTCTTGTACGTCACGCTCAGGTCTCGGAGGGAGACCAGCGTGCCGTTGGTGTTCTCGGTGTGTTTCTGGGTCATCGACTATACCTCCGCCAGGCGGGGGTTCAAGATTTCCGAGAGGCTCTCGCCGAGCATGCTAAAGGCCAGCGTCACCAGGCTCACCATGGCGCCGGGCACCGCGATCAGCCACCAGGCCCGGCGGATATAGTCCTGGCCGCGCGCCAGGTCGATGCCCCAGTCGGG
>JAAZBQ010000791.1 GCA_012513725.1 Chloroflexota bacterium | reverse complement strand
GACAGGGTCATCTTCCAGCGCAGGCGGCGCAGCGCTGCACCCCAGGTTCGCATCGTACCACGCATGGGCATCTCGTCGCGCCCTCCTGGCCCCCATTCTAGTCGGGCGGATGCAGTGGGCAAGACCCGAGCCGCTAGCGGCTCGGGTCTTGCCCCTGGGCGATCAGGCGGTCAGGTCCTGCTTCAGGAACATGCGCGCCGCCAGCCCCAGGAACAGGAGGGTGTATATCGCCACGCCGACGACGGCCACCTCGAGGGGCACGTACTGGGGCATCATGGCCAGCATCTCCTCACCGCCTTGGGTCACGGTTGCCGTAAAGGCCATGATCTCGCTGTTCATGTTGCTCAGCGCTGCCGCCATCTGACCAGGGAGGTACATAGCGAGCCTCGCCGGGACCCCGCCCACCAGCATCATGATCTGGGCAAACACTTCCTCGACGAGGAGGGTATAGCCGACGCCGATGCCGATGCTGGCGGCCATGCTCCGGGTGCGCACGGCGATCAGGCAGGTGAGCGCCATAAAGGGCAGCAGGCTGTAGGCCGTGCGCAGCACGCTCAAGAGGACCTCACCAAAGACCACGTCCTCGACGCGCAGCGTCCCGGTGATGAGCGGCGTCACCGCCGCCGACGCCAACCCGCCCACCAGGAGCGGCGTGAGCACCAGGAGCAGGATGGCCCCCAGGAGGGTCACGATCTTGGCCACCAGCACCGCGGGCCGCCCCACGCCCTGCCGCAGCCAGAGGGAGTACGTCTGCCACTGGTACTCTTGCGCCACGACGACGCCCACCAGCACGACGACCAGCAGCCCGCCGAGGCCGCTGCTGGCCGAGATATTCAGCGACAGGAGGAGCGATCCCGGCCAGGTGACGATCTCTTGCAGTTGATCGCCCTCGCTTCCCAGGAGCCCGGTCAGGTGCATGACGGCGATCATGCCGAACATGGCCACGACCAGCAGGGCGACGAGGGCCATCTCGACCCACAGAACCCGCCGACGGTACAGTTTGGTGTGCTCGATTCCGATCATGGGTGCTAGCATTGGTGTTCTACTCCTCGCGCTCAGACAGCCTCTTGGGTGAGGCGCATGTACAGGTCCTCGAGATCGTCGTGGGGGGTGGTGACTTCGGCGGGCACGATGCCGTGGCCCACCAGGTGCGCCACGACGTCCTCACTCGTCCGGCCCGTCACGGTCACCCACTTGCCGTTGGGTTCCACGCCTTGCACGCCGGCCAGCCGCCGCAGGCAATCCGCTGCTTCCTGGGTGTCGGCCACACGCACCTTGACCACGGCGCCGGCGTCCAGCAGTTCGTCCACCCGGCCCTCGGCCACCACCCGGCCCTTGTTCAGCACCGCCACGCGATCGCACGACTGCTGGATCTCGTGGAGCAGGTGGCTGCTCAAAAACACGGTGGTGCCCCCGTCGGCAAGGGCGCGCAGCATGTTGCGCACCTCGCGCATGCCGGCGGGATCCATGCCGTTGGTGGGCTCGTCCAGGATCAGGAGGTCCGGCTGGTGCAGGAGGGCCATCGCCAGGCCCAGCCGCTGCTTCATGCCCGTGGAAAAGTCGCCCGCCTTGCGGTCGGCGGCCTCCCGCAGTCCCACGAGATCCAGCACCTCGTCGATCCGCGCCGCGGCCTTGGCGCCCTGCAAGCGGGCCACCAGGCGCAGGTTGCCCCGCGCCGAGAGGTAGGGAACCAGGGCGGCCGTGGCGCCCACCAGCGCACCGACCCGCCGCAGGACCCCGGGGCGTGCCGGCGTCAGCGGCTCGCCGAACAGGAACACCTCGCCCGCCGTCGGGTGGATGAGCCCCAGGACCATGCCGATGGTCGTCGTCTTGCCCGCGCCGTTGGGGCCTAGGAATCCGAACACCTCGCCCCGCTCTACCGCCAGCGACACGCCGTCCACGGCGCGCACCGGGCCAAACCGCTTCTCCAGTCCTTCCGTTCGCAACACGGTTTCCATGTTCACCTCCACGCGTTCACTCTACGGCCCCATCGTAAGGGAGGACGTAGCGGCTGTCTCCGGTCGTGCGGGGGGTATCGGCCCCGACCCGGGAGGGGTTCCGTGCTGGCCGGTTGGCCAGGGGCTCCGGCGAGCACGCGGGTCTGTGTGCGCCGGAGCGCCTGCTCGGCGCCGTCCCCGCTTGACAGGCCGGCGGGCTCCGGCCTAGAATCCCGCCGTGTCGGCCGGTAGGGCGTCGACAGATAGTCTTCCCCAGGGGATGCGTACATGACAGCCAAGCGATCCGGTACCGAGGCGTTCACCTTTCTAGACCCCGTGACGGGGCGGGAGGTGCGCCAGCTCACCCAATCCTCTGAGCGCTCGGTCCACGGGTACTATGATCTGCCCCCCTGGTCTCCGGTCGATGGGCGCATCGCCTTTACCAGCCTGGCGCCGGGCGCCTCCGAGGGCGACGTGTACATGATGGATCGCGACGGCGCCAACATCACCTACCTGGCCCACTCCCGCGATGTCTCCTCGAACGACGGCGCCATGGCTCAGTGGTCGCACGATGGCCGGCGGGTCTATTTCAAGGACGAGGAGGACGGCGCGCCGCGCCTGGCCTGGGTGGATGTCGTCACCGGCGAGCAGGGCGCCTACCCGGGCAGCCTGCGCATGATCTGCCCGACGGCGCACCGGAACGTCTACCACACCGAGTGCCACGACCTTCCCGACCACGTGGTGCGGGACGGTAAAAGGGAGCACGGCGTCTTTTTGATGGACCTGGAGACGGGCAGTTCCCGCCGGCTGGTAACCGTCGACGACTGCCTCGCGCTCCACCCGCGGCGCGACGAAGTGAAAGACTGGCACCTGTACATCAAGCACACCAAGTGGTCGCCCGACGGGCAGCGCGTGATGTGTGTGTTCACCAACGCGAACCGCTACGAGACCAAGTACGGCGAGAGCCCCTGGGTCAAAGATATCTATGTGGTGAACGCCGACGGCAGCGGCCTCGCCCGGGTCGGCGAGTTCGGCGGGCACCCCCTGTGGCACCCAGCAGGACGCGAGATCCTGGCCGTAACGCCCTACCCTGGGCGGCGCGGGCGCAGCCTCGTGATGCACGACGTGCGGACCGGCGCTCTGCGCCTGGCCGCCTCTTGCATCGCCGGCTTTGGGCACCCCTCCTTTGCGCCCGATGGCCGCCGCATCGTCGTGGACCACGTGTTGCCCGGCGAGGGCAGTGGGTCGCTGAACCTCGTGGATACGGCGACGGATACCGTCGAGCACCTCGTCCAGACTGCCGTACGCGACCACACCCACGTGGGCACCCACCTACATCCCGTGTGGTCGCAGGACGGGCGCGAGGTCCTCTATGCCAGCGATGCGTCGGGCATCGCGCAGCTGTGTGTGATCGACGTCTAGCGCCCCGCAAGCGCTGGGCGTTGGCATTGGACCGGGACGGCATTCAGTGGAGAAGGAACCATGAACGAGCCCCAAAAGTACCATGGACTGGAGCAGTTGGCCGCACGGCAGGGTTGGCGCGATCTGGACCTTGTCCGGCGCGAGGAAACCTACCTGTCGGAGCGCACGGTCTTCCGCGACACGTCTACCGGCTGCATCGCCTGGCGGATGACCAACGATCCCGCGGTGGACGTGGACGACTATTACGACATTCCCTCCTGGAACGCCGATGGCTCGGTGATGTCGTTTCTTTCCTGGCGCACGGGAGAGAAAAAGCGCTGGCTGATGGACGCCAACGGCGCCAACATCCGCCCGATGCCCACGCGCCCTGACGGCCAGCAGATCGCGGTCGGCTATTGGAGCGTGGTGCACCGCGACCGCTTTTACTATGCCGTGGTCGACGGGGCGGGGACCCATGTGATGGCCCTGAACCCGTTCGATGGCACGGTGCAGGAAATCGTGTCCGTCGAGCAGGACCTGGGCGAGATGATGCCCCCGCACCCCAAAGAGGAGCATTTCCTCTTTGGCAAGCGGCAGGATCGGCCCGGCCAGACGCAGACGTTCAACCCCGAGATCACCGACGAGGCGTCGTGGATCCATGTCCTCAGCCTCGCCGGCGAGGTGCAGGAGATCGAGCTGGAGCGCCGCTGGCATCGGCTGCGCTTTACCAAGGCGGATGACCTGCGCATTTTCTTCAACTATGACAACCCCCGCACCCAGTACACCATCCTGCCCGATGGCAGCGAGCGCCAGGAGATCCCCTACTCGGGCGGGCACCCCGATTGGCCGATGGACGGCTCAGAACTGACCTACTTTGCCGAGGGCTCTATCTGGGGCGTCAAGCCGGATGGCTCGGAGCGCCGGGAGGTGTTCCACCTGGGCAGCGGCGGGCACGGTGGCCCCACGCGGGACGGCACGCACTTTGTCACCGATACCCACGGTGGCAAGGAACCCCGCTTCCCCGATGCGATCGTCTACCTGCGCACCGATGGCTCGGGCGTGGCGCACCCGCTCTTCCGGCCGCAGTCGTCGTTCTATGCCCACACGCAGCGGTGGCACCCGGATCATCACTCCACCCATCCCCATCCGGTGGCCAGCCCCGATGGCACCAAGACGCTGTTCAACAGCGACATGATCGGGCAGTTCAGCGACATCTATGTGGCGGTCAACCGCCTGCCCGATCCGCCGCGGGACCTCGTGGCGCGTCTCGACGGTCGCTCGGTGGTGCTGAACTGGAAGGCGCCCGACCGCGCCCGGGAGCTCCGGGGCTATAATGTCTACCGCTACGACGAGGACACCAGCGCCTGGAAGCAGCTGACCTTCATCCCCCAGCGGGGCACCGGCTGGCGCGGCCCCCAGCGCAAG
>JAAZBQ010000790.1 GCA_012513725.1 Chloroflexota bacterium | reverse complement strand
CCCCATCATCGTGCGCTCCAGCAGCTTCCTGGAGGACGGCTTTGGCCACCCCTTTGCCGGCAAGTACCGGAGCGAGTTCTGCCCGAACCAGGGCAGCCCCGATGAGCGCCTGGAGGGCCTGCTGCGGGCCGTCAAACGGGTGTACGCCAGCGCGCTGAGCCCCAGCGCCCTCTCCTACCGACGCCGGCACGACCTGGCCGAGCCCGACGAGCAGATGGCCATCCTCGTCCAGCGCGTCGCGGGCGGCCGTTACCAGCGCTTCCACTTGCCCACGATCGCCGGGGTCGCCTTTTCCCGCGACCTGTACCCCTGGTCGGAGCGGATCGATCCCAACCGCGGCTTGGTGCGGCTCGTGTTCGGCCTGGGCACCCGGGCGGTGGACCGAGTGGAGGACTATCCGCGGATGGTGGCCCTCAGCCACCCCGCCTTGCGCCCCGAATCGGACGACCAGGTAGCGCTCTACTCGCAGCACTGGGTGGACCTCATCGACCTGGAGGCCAACCGCCTCGTGTCGCTGCCCCTAGCCGAGGTGCTGGCCGACCGCGACTACCCGGGGCTGAACCTGCTGGTCTCCGAGATGCGCGAGGGCTTTCCCTACGACCCGCCGGGCAACTTTTTGCGGGCCGCCCCCCGGGACCTCGTGCTGACGTTCAACGGCCTCATCCGGCGCACGAACCTGATCGCCACGCTGGATGCCATCCTCTTCCGCCTGGAAAAGGCGTACGGGCAGCCGGTGGAGATCGAGTTCGCCGGCCACCTGGCGCCCGACCGGCGCGTCTGCGTCGACCTCCTGCAATGCCGCCCGATGGCGCTGCCCCTGCCCATGCCGGGCTGGGCCTCGGAGGCCTTTACCGCCGACATCCCGGCGGAGCGGGTGCTGTTCCAGTCGGAGCGGATGGCCGGCAGCGGGCTGGTCCACGATATTCGCTACATCGTGTACATCGACCCGCGGGCCTACGGCGACCTGGATGCCGAGCGGCAGCACGGCCTGGGGCGCCTGGTCGGGCGGCTGAACGCCCACCCCCGCCTGCAGGAGGGAACGGTCATGATGATGGGACCGGGGCGGTGGGGATCGAGCAACATCGCCCTGGGGGTCCGCGTCACCTTTGCCGACATCGACTCGACGGCGGTCCTCGTGGAGGTGGCGCGGGAGGAGGCCGGCCAGCTGCCGGAGGTCTCCTTTGGCACCCACTTTTTCCAGGACCTCGTGGAGGGCGACGTGATCTATATGCCGGTCTACCCCGACCAGGCAGCGTCACGCTACGCGGAGGAGTTCTTCCGCGAGGCGCCCAGCATCCTGACCGACCTCGCGCCGGCGGCCGCGGCCTATGAGGGCGTGCTCAAGGTCATCGACGTGGCCCGCGCCGCCGGGGGCAGGCTGGCCCACGTGGCGGCGGACCCCACCGCGCGGCGAGCGATCTGCTACCTCGAGTGAGGCGGCCCAGCGCACGGCGAACGGCCCGAGGCGAATGCTGCAGCATCCGCCTCGGGCCGTTGGGCAACCGCAGGCGGCGAACTCAGCCGGCGATGATCGCCTCCGCCTCCTCCCGGTAGGCGTCCATCACGTAGGGAATGCCCGTCACGTCCTCCGCCTCGCGGGTGAGGGCCATGAGGTCCTCGCGGCCGATGGTCTCCAGGCAAAAGTTGCGGCTGCCGGCCATCAACTGCTGCAGGCCGACCCGTAGCTTGTCGACGTAGGTGTACCAGCCGATGGCGCCCAGCGGCAACTCGTCGATCTCCCCGCCAAAGCGGTCCTTCAGCGTCTCGTAGGTGACGAATATCTCCTCTACCGATTCGCCGTACTGGGAGACGGAACGGGGCAGCTTGCCCTCCTGCAGCCACCCGGCGATGTTTTTGCCCACCATGCCGGGGATCATGATCGCCCGGCCAAGGCAGACGGCCTTGACGTACGGGGCGCCCAGGGCAAGGGCCTTGAACAGGTGGTCCTCAGCCGAGAACCCGCCGCCAAAGGCGATGTCCGGCACGTACGCGCCCCGGGAGGCCAGCCGCTCGCACAGGGAGTAGGTCATCGCCTCCAGGTAGATGGTGGGCACGCCCCACTCCACCATCATCCGCCAGGGGCTCATGCCCGTGCCGCCGGGGGCGCCGTCGATGGTCAGGAGGTCGATCCCCGCATCCGACGACCACT
>JAAZBQ010000789.1 GCA_012513725.1 Chloroflexota bacterium | reverse complement strand
CTGGCGGCGCTCAATGACGAGTTGGTCTGGCCGCAGCGCCCGCGGGTCCTGGCGCTGGCCTCCGTCCCCTACCGGCGGATCGGGGCGCTCCAGGCGGCGCTGCGGGCGGCCATCCGCCAGGCCGGCCCACTGGCCCCGAAGGGACCGGTGCTGGCCGGGGTGCTGGCGGTCGAGCGGGTGCGTGGGGAACCGGCTGTCGGGGAGGCGTTCCTGCACGCCTGCCTGCGCCTGGACCCCCGGGTGGTGGAGCATCCGGACGGCTTGGAGGTCCTCTCCGATCGGGCCGGCCCGGTGCGGAGTGGGGCCATCGCCGCCTTGCGGGCCCTCGGGGAGCCCGCCCACCACCAGAAGGTCCGCGCCGCGATGAACGCCGGCCGGCCGGCCGGCGCGCGGGTGACGGCGCGCGGCCTGCTGGAGTGTCTGAACGGGCACCGGGACACGTTCGTGCGGGTGGGGCAGGGCATCTACGCCCTGGCGGAGTGTGGGCTCCCGTGGGACCGGGACATGGGGGACGCGGCGTGCCGGGTGCTGGCGGCGCGCGGCGGGAGGCCGCTCTCCCTGGGCGAGATCGCGGACGGGGTGCTCGCCGCCTGGTGTGTGCAGAAAAGCCGCGTGGGTCAGGCGGTGCGCCGGGACGCGCGCATCGTGCGGGTGGGCTGGAACCGCTACGCCCGCCGCTCCGAGTAACGTGCCCGGAGCGGCTCCGGTGCGCGCCCCGCACTTGCACGCCACCTTTGCGATGGAAGGAGCCGGATAGGCAATGCAGAGGCGGGGAAAGGACGAACGGATGAACGTGCCGCTCATGCAGTGCCGCACGCGGGGCACTGCACTGGAGGCAGGGCGCGTCGGCGACACGCTGACGTGCCACTACTGCGGCGCAGCCCTGAAAGTGACCCGGGGCTCTTCTGGGGCACCACTCGCTAAGGTCGCTCCAACATGTAGAGGACTTGCACCCGCCGCTGAAAGCGAATAGGATGCCCGAAGAAACCGTAGTAGCCAGAAGGGGTCTGCCGCCACCGTTCCCACAGGAGGCTGCGATGCACGCGCGTCATCGCTCGTCCCGGCACCAAGCTGCTGCGGTCCTGCTGCTACTGATGGTCTCGGCCTGTGCCCTCTCCCAATCTCCCTCGGACACCCAGCCCTTCCAGGCCGGCGACGCCACTCCCATTGCGCAGGCCGCTGGCACGACGCTCATAGAGCTTCCGTCCGTGGTGCCGCAGGAAAGTCCCACAGAGACCCCTGAGCCCGTTTCGTCCACGCCGCCACCGACAGACACGGTGGAGCCGCCCGAACCAACGCCCGAGCAGACCTCGTCACCCACGGCGACAGGCTCGCCCACCGCCACACCGCTGCCCACGCAGATATCAATGGCTACGTCCGTGCCAACGGCCACCGTAGCGGCGCCCACAGCGCTGCCGACCGCTACGCTGTTAGCGAGCGCGACAGGCACGGCCTCGCCGACGGCAATGCCCGATTGTAGCCCTGGCACCGCCTACGTGGCGGACGTCACGATCCCCGACAACACCGTGATCGTCGTCGGCCAGAGCTTCACGAAGACCTGGAGTCTGCGAAACTCCGGCACCTGCCCCTGGACAGCCGCGTACGAGCTGCGCCATGTCGGGGGCGAGAGGATGGCCACTTCCTCCGCGGTGCCGGCCAGTCCAGCGGATCCCGGCGCCATCGTGGATGTGTCCGTCACGATGACAGCCCCCGCTACAGCAGGCCAGTACCGCAGCGAATGGCAGATGTGTGAGCAGGGCGCGGCATGCTTCGGGCAGAAGGTGTACGTGCTGATCTCCGTGCGGGAGCCCACGCCTTTGCCCTCGGCGACAACGCCGATCACTTCGACTCCAGTGCCCACGAGCGCCCCCGCGGCACAACCCTTCGGCGACGGCACATGGCGCGTTGGCACGGACATCGTGCCCGGCACGTACCGCTCCACAGGCACGAGCAGCTGCTACTGGGAGCGTCTGAACGCCTTCACAGGCAGCTTTGACGCGATCATCGCCAACGACAATGCTTCCGGCCCCGCGGTGGTCACAGTCCTGGCCAGCGACGCTGGTTTCGCCGCCAAGCGCTGTGGAACATGGGTGCCAACAGAGACAGACCAGCCCGCTGCTCCAGCGGCGCGGATCACAGACGGCACATGGAGAGTGGGCATCGACATCGTGCCTGGGCTGTACCGTGCAGCTGACACCCAAGGCTGCTACTGGGAGCGCCTCAGTGGCTTCTCCGGTGGCCTTGGCGAGATACTGGCAAACGACAACGCCGTTGGGCCCGCGCTTGTCGCGATTAGCCCAGGAGATGTTGGCTTTTCTTCGCGACGGTGCGGCACGTGGGTGTTAGCAGACACTGACCAGTCGGCGGCACCGGCACGCACCTTCGGTGACGGG
>JAAZBQ010000788.1 GCA_012513725.1 Chloroflexota bacterium | reverse complement strand
TGAACCTCAGCACCGATGCGGCGCAGGCCTTCCCGGGCCAGATCGCCTATGGCGCCAGCAAGGCCACGACCGAGGCCTTTACCCGGAGCATCGCCATCGAGGTCGGGCACCTGGGCATCACGGTGAACGCCGTGGCGCCCGGCCCCACCCAGACGGGGTACATCAGCGAGGAGCAGGAGACCGCCCTCCTGCCCGAGATCCCCTTGGGCCGCATCGGCCGGCCCGAGGATATCGCGGACGCCATCCTGTTCCTGGCGTCCGCCCGGGCGTCCTGGCTGACGGGACAGGTGATCCGGGTATCGGGCGGCCACGCCCTATAGGTAGTATCCTGCATCCACGCGTATTGTGCTGGAGGCTTGTCCCGATGCCCCACGACATCCTGCACGCCATCTGCTCCCGGGAAGGGCTGGACGCGACCACCGCGCGGCCGCTCCCCGGCGGGCAGTCCAACCATGTCTACCTCCTGGAAGGTCGGTACGTCGTGCGCCTGGGGCGCGGCGCAGACGCCCGGCGCCGGCTGGAGGGCGAGGCGGCCCTCCTGGCCCGGCTCCCGGCCGAGGTGCTGGCCCCACGGATCGCCGCGGGCGGCCGGCTGGAGGACTGGACCTACCAGGTGCAGCCGCGCCTGGAGGGTCGGCCGCTCCACCACCTCTGGACGGGCCTATCGCCGGAGACCAAGGACACGCTCGTTGCCCAGTTGGCGGCGGCCCTCCGCGCCCTGCACGCGGTGCCCGTGGAGGGCTATGGCCCGGCGAACGGCGCCGATGCCGAGCGCCACGGATCCTGGCGCGCCCGCTGCGAGGAGGCGTTCGCGGCGCTCGTCGGCCAACTGGGGGAGGTTGGCTATGCCCTGCCCGAGGCGGTGACGGCCGAGATGGCGCGCTTTTGGGCCGAGCACGCCGACGCGCTCGAGCCCTCGCGGCCCTCCCTCGTGCACGGCGACATCTGGCCGGGGAACCTCCTCGTGGAGGGCGATAGGTTGGTGGCCATCGTGGATTGGGAGCTGGCCGCCCAGGCGCCGCCGGACAATGAACTGCTGATCCTCGAGCACTTTTTGCTGTACCCCAACGATTATGTCGAGGAGGATCGCGAGGTGTACTGCGCGGCGGATTTCGCCGACCTGGCCCTCCTCCTCGCCGCCCACTACCCCGAACTCCTGGCCACGCCGCGCCTTCGCGAGCGTCTGGACCTCTACCAGCTGCTCTACATCCTGGACGTACACGTGGGGTGGGCGCGGGCCCACGGCACCGGGGGAGGCGCTCCCTGGTCGCTCCTGGCCAAGGCCAGCAACGTGCTCTCGGCGCACGGCGTGCGGATGTTTCCGCCCGTTCCCAGAACGTAGGCGAAGCAGCCCCCCGGGACGGTTTCCACCAAGCGACAGGATTACCAGCCTGTCGGTAGATATATGGGCGTATAGCGGCCGTCATTAGCCTATATTATAGATGCATCCGCTTTATGCCTATATATTGTCTATCTCGGCGATATCCTCGGCCGCAGGGCGTTTCTTTGTGCATCAGTCCGCCATTTTTGACGGCCGCGCGAACCCCTCTATACTGAGTGTTTGTGGACGCGATGTCGCACCAGAAGGGAACCGCCACGATGACCCGCCTCAGGGCGCGCACCCATCTCATGCTGCACCCCGCCTCGGGGTTCGGCCACCAAAGCCCCCCATAAGCCAGCAGGCCAAGCCTGTCGGCAGGGTGCCTAATCCTGCCTACGCGAGCGCGGCCGCTGGCCGCGCTTTTTTGCTGCCTCTCACCCGAGTTCGCAAAGGACACAGAGTTCGATGCTAGAGTTCCTGCGCCCCGAGAGCATGGCCGGCAACATCGCCCTGGGCCTCGCCGCCCTGGTGCTGCTCGTGCTGGCTGCCGACCTGGCGGTCACCAAGTTGGTGGACCTGGCCGAGTACTTTCATCTCTCTACCACCTTTATGGGCATGACGGTCGTGTCGCTGGCCACTTCCATCCCCGAGATCACGGCCCACGTCACCGCGTCGATCGGCATTCTGCGCGGCACGCTGGACTATGAGATCGGCTCCGCGATCGTTCTGGGCGCCAACATCGGCTCCGACGTCATTCAACAGACGCTGATCATGGGGATCGTGGTGTTCCTGGCCGGGCGCCTGTACTTTCGGCGCTACTTTTTGTGGAAGAGCCTGGCCCCCATGATCGCCACCACTGTGATGTGCATCATCCTCGGGTGGGACCGCGTCCTGTCGCGGATGGATGGCGTCATCCTCTTTGGCTCGTTCGTGGCCTACACCTACTATCTGTACCAGGACGAGCGCAAGTACTTCAAGCCGGTCGCCGATGAGGGGACGCTGGAGGAGCAGGAGGAACCCGCCATCCGAAACGCCCGAGAGGCCACCATGGCGGCTCTCGTCACGCTGGGGGCGATGGCGGTGACGGTCCTGTCGGCGCAGGCGGTGCTGCAATCCACCGAGTTCGTGGTGCTGGCCACGGGGGTGGGGGGCTCGCTGATCGGCGTGATCACCCTGGGCACCGCCTCGGCGCTGCCGGAACTGATCACCGCGGTGTCGGGGGTGCGCAAGAGCGCCCACGGCATCTCCCTCGGCACGCTGGTGGGCTCCAACATCACAAACCCGCTGGTGGCCTTTGGCCTGGGCGCCATGATCTCGACGTACTGGATGCCGCGCCCGGTGCTGGTGTGGGATCTGCCCTGGGAGACGGTGACCGGCATCATCCTGTGGGCCATCCTGTGGTTTACCAAGGGCAAGCTGAACCGCGTCGGGGGCGTCTATCTCGTCGTGCTGTACGTCTTTTACATGCTCACGCGAGCCATCTTTTTCGCCGTCGACTGACCCGGACACCGGAGGCGGATTCCTGCCACGCCACGCGGCGTGGCAGGAACGGAATGCAGAGAACTCGTCTCAAAAGCCCAGTTCCAAGAGATCTCTAGCCGACGGCGCGGGTCCATCCCTGGGGATGGAGAAGGTAGTCCAGGCTGAGGGCTTCGGCGATCTTGCCTGGGGTGAGGCGCCGGCCGATGACACTCATCCGCCCGAGCAACGTGCGACACGTCTGGCGAAAGCCCCGGAAACGCCGATCCCCCTGCACCACCAGCAGCAGGGGGTAGGCCGCCGCCACCATCCACAAGAGCCGCTCGATGGCTCGCCAGGCGCGCACCATGAAGCGTCCCAGCCCCAGCACCTCCCGGACCTCCCGGAGCGTCCCCACGGGGAGCGTCGCCACCAGCGTGAGGGGCTCCACCCCCTCGGCATGGGG
>JAAZBQ010000787.1 GCA_012513725.1 Chloroflexota bacterium | reverse complement strand
GCAGAGCACGAAGCCGTGCACCTCTACATGGCACATGCAGAGGCCACCGACCATGCTCTGGCCAAGAAGGTGCTCATCGACATTGCGAACGAGGAGCGCGTGCACGTGGGCGAGTTCGAGCGGCTCCTGGAGATCCTCACCGGCGACGAGGCCGAGATGCTCGCGGAGGGCAAGGCCGAGGTCGATGAGATGGTCGAGGAGCTGCAGGGCGGCAACGGGGAGCGGGGCGAGAGCCCCAGCAGCGAGCCTCCCACCGTTGGGTCACTCCGCGAGTCGTAGCGATCGGCGGCCCGCTGGGCCGAGAAAGGGAGGAAGATATGCCGAACAAGTACCTCATGCGCGATGACGCACCGATAGAACATGCTGTGTGGGAGGCGCTGGATCACGCCATGGTGCATGTGGCGCGCAGCCAGTTGGCCGGCCGCCGCCTGTTGAGCATTCGGGGCCCCTACGGCCTGGGTCTCAAGGCCGTCCCCCTGGGCGACCGTGAGGGCGAGGCGGGCCTCATCTACAGCCCCGTGGTGCCGCTCCACTACATCCACCGCACGTTCTCCGTGGGTGCGCGCGACCTCGCCAGCCACGAGCGCGAGGGCACGCCCCTGGATACGTCGGCGGTGGCCAAGGTGGCGATGGAGGTCGCCCGCGCCGAGGACGAGTTGCTCTTTCACGGCGCGCCGAACACCCCGGGCCTCCTGAACCTGAACGGCGCCCAGCACGTGCAGCTCTCCAACTGGGACCAGTTGGGTACTGCCGCGAACGACATCATCCGGGCCGTCACCACCCTGGACGAGGCGGGCTTTCACGGGCCGTACACACTGGCCCTCAGCCCCGGGCTCTACAACCTGCTGCTGCGCCGCTACCCGCAGGGTAACACGCTGGAGATCGACCACATCCGCTCCATGGCGACCGACGGCGTGCACAAGGCGCCGGTGCTGGAATCGGGCGGGGTGCTCGTGGCCTCAGGCGCCCAGTTCGCCTCGATCGTCCTGGGCCAGGATATGACCATCGGCTTTATCGGGCCGGCGGATCATGAGATCGAGTTCTCGCTATCGGAGAGCCTGGCGCTCTATGTGCCGGTGCCGCAGGCCATCTGCGTCCTCGACGCGGCCAATGGAGGCGGCCCCCAGGGCGGCTAGCATCCACGCCCGCAGTCAACAGGAGGTCGGCTGGTGCACCAGCCGACCTCCTGTTGTTGACGCTAGCGCTCAGCGCCCGAACTGCGCCTGCATCTCGGTCTGCGACAGGACGTGGCCCCGGAGGGCATCCAGTACCTGGGCGCGGGTGGCGCCGGGGGGCAGATCCAACCGGGCGTCCAGGGCATACAGCCGAAAGTAGTACGTGTGGGTCTCGCCCATCGGCGGGCAGGCGGCGCCGTACCCCACATGGCCATAGTCGTTGCGCCCCTGCACGCCTTCCGATGGGCCGCCGTCCTCGGTGCCCACGCCCTCGTCCAGCCGGCCGGGCACGGTCGGCAGATCGTACACCACCCAGTGGGCGAACACCCCGTTCGGCGCCCCGGGGTCGTCGACAATGAGCACCAGGCTCTCGGTCTCGGCCGGCAGGTGCTGCCAGGCCAGCGGCGGCGACACGCCCTCGCCCCGGCAGGTGTAGCGCTCCGGGATCCGCCCCCCGGAGGCAAAGGCACTGCTCGTCAGTTGCACGGTCATCCACCCCCTCGTTCTATGCCGATTCCCCGCTGCGCTGTCCCCTTGCGCCGCACCGTTTCCTTGGCCACCCGCACGATGTCCTCGGGCATCAGGCCGTACTTGGCGAACAGCTCCTCCGGCTTGCCCGATTCCGCATAGGTGTCGAACAGGGCCACAAACCCCATCGGCACGGGATGGCGGGCCACCACCGCCTGGGACACGGCGCTGCCCAGGCCTCCGGAGAGGAGGTGCTCCTCCGCGGTGACGATGGCGCCCGTCTCCCGGGCCGCGCGCTCCACCGCCTCGACGTCCAAGGGCTTGATGGTGTGCATGTCCAGCACGCGCGCCGAGATGCCCTCCTGCGCCAGGTCGTCGGCCGCCTGCAGGGCGCCGGCCACCAGGAGCCCGCAGGCAATGAGGGTCACGTCGTCTCCCTCCCGCAAGGTGTTGGCGCGGCCGATGGTAAAGGGGACCTCGCCATCGTAGACGATGGCGCTCTCCGGCCGGCTGGTGCGCATGTACACCGGCCCCCGGTGGGCGAACAGGGCCCGGGTGGCCGCCCGGGTAGAGGGCGCATCGGCCGGGGCCAGGACGACGAAATGGGGCAGCGCAGTGGCCAAGGCCAGGTCCTCGATGGCCATCTGGCTGGGGCCGTCCTCCCCGGCGCTGATGCCGCTGTGCGAACCGATCAGCTTGACGTTCAGCCGGGGAAAGGCGATCGCCATGCGGATCTGCTCGTAGGCGTTGTTCAGCAAAAAGCAGGCAAAACTGGCGCCCAGGGGCTCTTTGCCCGAGGCCGCCAGGCCGCTCAGCACCCCGATGAGGTTGCTCTCGGCAATGCCCACGTCGAAAAAGCGGTCGGGGAACTCGCGCGCAAAGTAGCCGGTGCGCGTCGAGTTGCCCACGTCGCCATCCACCACCACGATGTTGGCGTTCTCGCGGCCCAGCTCCCGCAGGGCCTCGCCAAAGGCGTTGCGCGTGGGGGGCCCCTCGCGCAGGCCCAGGCGCTCGGCGATGTTCATCTCTGCCTCCACCTCTACCGATGCCGCGTGGCGCCCCAGGTGACGCCGCACCGCAGCCCCTCGTGCGGCTCCAGCCTCCCCGGACCTCCTACTGCCGCGCGGCGAGTTCGCGCAGGGCCACCTCACGCTCCTCCTCGGTGAGGGCCACGCCGTGCTTGCGGTTCTCCTCGTCGCGCTCGAACGGCGAGAGGCCGGCGCCCTTGAGCGTGTGGGCGACGAGCAGGAGGGGCCGATCGCGGGGCCTGCGGGCGTCGCGGAGGGCGGCCAGGATAGCGTCCATATCGTGGCCATTGACCTCCACGGTATCCCAGCCGAATGCCCGCCACTTGGCCGAGATCGGCAGCAGCGAGGGCATCACCTTGGTGACGGGGCCCGTCTGCTGGTAGCCGTTGAAATCGAGGATGGCCACCAGGTTCCCGACGCGGTACTTGGCCGCCGACATGGCCGCCTCCCAGACCTGCCCCTCGTCGGCCTCCCCATCGCCGATCATGACATAGACGACATAGTCCCGGCCGTCCACGCGAGCGGCCAGCGCGTGCCCGAGGCCGATGGACAACCCCTGCCCGAGGGAGCCCGTGGAGGCCTCCACACCGGGCAGCGCGCGGGCGTTGGGGTGTCCCTCCACCGGGCTGCCGGTCTGGCGCAGGGTGTTCAGCAGCGCGGGGTCCAGGTAGCCGGCCTCGGCGAGGACGGCATACAGGCCGGGGGCGGCGTGCCCCTTGCTGAGGATGAACCGGTCCCGATCGGGCCAGTCGGGGCGCTGGGGGTCGTGCCGCATGACGTCAAAGTAGAGGCCGGTGAGGATGTCGATGGCCGAGAGCGAGCTCGAGGGATGGCCGGAGCCCGCCCGAGTGGTGATATCGATGATCTGACGGCTCAGGCGCAGGGCGATGCGTCGCAGGTCGTCGGTCGAACGCGACCCGGCGGTTGCCGTTGGTCCTTCCACGCCGATCTCCTTTACCGCAGGCAGCAGCCGACCACCGCCACCACCTGCCGAGTTGCGGAGACGATCGTGGGCACCGGGGGCGTGGCGGCGGATGGGCGGGGCGCCCCCGCTCCATCAACGGCCTTGCCTCTATCGTGAAGGTACTCGAGCGTTTTTGGGCCAGGGAATACCTTCACTAAACGCTCTCTGGCTCCCCCAACTGCCAGCATGGGGCCGCTCAGAACGCTTTGACCGTGGACGCACCACAACGGGACGAGGAGAGAACCGGAACGCGCGGGACGCTGCCCGCCTGTCGAATCATCCCTAGCATAGCATAGGCCCCTTGGGCCAACCGATGGGTCCGGTTAGCGATCGCGTTGCACCGAGTTGAGGAGGTTGGAAATGGGTTGGCTGGACGATAGCCCGCTGCACCGGCGCTCGATGTGACCCTGGTCTCTTGACCGCCATGCACTGGCCTGCAACAATGAGGATGCGCCCCGTGTACTGCCTCCCCAAGGTACCCCCGACCGCCCACGACCTACCGGCGCCCAAGATCCTCCATCACCCGTTCTAGACGTCGCGCCCCCTGCACGGTGCAGCGCATAGTCCATGCCCTGCGTCTTGCGTATGTAGCGTGTGATGATAGAGGTTGAAGATGAGATACGTACCGATCGCTCGCCGCGGCGACCGGACGGCGGCGCTCCTCGCACTCCTGCTGATCGTCGTGCTGGTGGCGCCTGCCGGCCCCCTCCGGGCGCAGAGCGACCTGGAGGCCCAACGCGCTGCCCTCCGGCCCGAGTTCCGGAACTCCCTGCCCCTCGCCGACTATCCCCACTACCGCATCATCGCCACGGTGAACCTGGACGCCGCCATCCTCCACGGCCAGGAGCAGGTGCTGTTTCGCAACCCCGCTGCCGAGCCCATCCACGACCTGGTCTTCCGCCTGCTGCCCAACGCCCGCTCGATCTATGGCGGCGGCAGCATGACCGTGGAGCGCGTCACCCTCGACACGACCGAGGTGGCCTGGACCCTCTCGGCAGACGGCACCACGATGACCGTGCCCCTCGATCCGCCCCTGGCCCCGGGGGAGGAGGTGGAGGCGAACATCACCTTTGGCGCCCGGATCCCGACCCGCAGCACCGGGTACAGCATCTTTCACCACAGCGCCGCCATCACCAGCCTGTCCGGCTGGTTTCCCGTTCTGGCCCCCTACGAGGGCGGTTGGCAGGCGCCGGCCATCCCCGGCGTGGGGGATGCCAACCACTTTGCCGCAAGCCTGTACGACGTGACGCTGACGGCGCCCTCCACCCATGCCCTGGCCTCCACCGGCGTCACCCTGAGCACCCAAGCGGAGGGGGACGCCACCGTGTGGCGGCTGACCTCTGGGCCGGCGCGGGGCTTTGCCATCGCCCTGAGCGACCGCTTCCGGGTGTTGGAGGCCGAGAGGGAGGGGGTGACGATCCGCTACCACGCCCTGCCGGGCTCGCAGACGGCGCGGGCGCCGGAGGTGGCCCTGGAGATCGCCGCCGACGCCTTGGCGGCCTACTCGCGGCGCTTTGGGCCGTACCCCTATACCGAGTTCGACGTGGTAGAGACGCCGGTCTCCATCGGCGGGTACGAGTTCGCGGGGATGGTGTTCGTGGAGCACAGCCTGCGCACGGTGGGCAGCCTCTCGCAGTTGCGCTTTATCGTGGCGCACGAGACGGCGCACCAGTGGTGGTTCGCCCAAGTGGGGTCGGATCCGGTGGGCGAACCGTGGCTGGACGAGTCGCTGGCCACCTACTCGACTGCCGTCTACCTCGAGGAGACCCTGGGGCTCGACGCCGCCGCCGGCATGATCGCCTACTTTCGCGGGGAGGGCGGCGCGCCGGGAAGCGGCGGTCCGATCACGAGTTCCGCCCTGCAGTTCGGCTCCTGGGCCACGTACCGGCGGCCGGTGTACTATCAGGGAGCCCAGTTCCTCGTGGCGCTGCGCAGCGCGATGGGGGACGACGCCTTCTTCTCCCTGCTCGGGCAGTACCTGAGCACCTACCGCTTCCGCATCGCCCGCACGGCGGACTTTCTCGACCTGGCCGAGCAGGTGGCCGGCCGGGAACTGGATGACCTCTACCTCGCCTGGTTCGGGGTGGCCGAGCCGGGCGCCTGATCCGGACACGGCCCGGGGGCGATGGCACGTAGCCATCGCCCCCGGGCAGAACAGCGCCGACGCGCCTTATTCGACGGCGGGGCGCTGGCGCATGAGAATGTCGATCGACCAGCGCAGTTCGCGCAGCCCCAGGAGCGCCCCTGCCGCCAGATAGGCAGCCACCCCCGCGCCGGCCCCCGCGGCCACGGTGTACAGGGCCGGCCACTGCATCTGCTCGGCCACCGCCAGCACGCCGATCACCACCGCGCCCATGACCGCCGTGGTAACGGCAACCCGCCCCAGGTTGGCCAGCAGTGCGCGCCCCTCGATCCCGGCCCAGCGCCGGCGGAGCACCAGCAAGAGGTGGAGCACCTCCCCGGTGATGGCCACCGAGTTCGCCAGCGCCAGGCCGCCGTGCCCCATGACGCCCATCAGCAGGACCCCCAGGAGGATGCTCAGCGACGACCAACCCGCAGCGATGAGCAGCGGCGTGACCGTATCCTGCTGGGCAAAGAACGCCCGGGCGGCCAGTTCCAGGGAGGCGTGTCCCACCAGCCCAAGGGCGTAGAAGCGCAGGGCCGTGTAGACCGCCTCGGTGGCCGCCGCGTCAAAGGCCCCCCGCTCGTAGACGAGGGCCAGGAGCGGCCGGCCCAGGAGGATGAGGCCCACGGCGGCGGGCACCGTCAGGGTGACCACGGCGCGCAGCGTCTCGCCCAGAGTGTGGCGCAGGCCCTGGAGGTCGCCCGAGGCGGCCAGGTCGGCGAGGGTGGGCAGGGCTACCAGCCCGAACGCCGTGCCGATCACCGTCTCCGGCAGCTGCATGAAATCCCAACCCCACTCCAACGCGCTGACCGAGCCGGCGTCGAGGCGCGAGGCCAGGTTGGTGGTGGCCAGAAGCGTCAGGTGCCAGACGCCGAGATCCAGCACCCGCGGGCCCATCAGGATGGCCACCCGCCGCACCTCGCGGCTGCGCAGTCCCAGGGCCGGCTGCCAGCGAAACCCGTAACGGATCAGCCCGGGGACCTGGATGGCCAAGTGCAGCAGCGCGCCGACGATGGCGCCCACTGCCAGGCCCTGGGCCCCCATGGACGGGGCCAGGAACCAGGCCCCCGCCGTCACCCCCAGCGGGTAGACCACCGGCGCCAGCGCGGGCAGCAAAAAGTGCTTCATGCTATGGAGTACTGCGGTGGACACCGCGCTGACACCAAAGATCACCGTGGAGACCAGCACCAGGCGCATGAGCGCCGCGGTCTCTGCCTGGGCGGCGGGGGTGAACCCGGGCGCGATGAGGGTGCGCACCAGGAACGGCGCGCCCAGTGCGGCGACGATCGCCAGGACGCTCACCGCCAGCACCACGAGGTTGATGACCGAGCTGGCCAGCCGCCAGGCACCCCCCAGATCATGCCGCGTCAGCGACTCGGCCAGCACCGGAATGAACGCCGTGGCCAGCGCCCCGCCGGCCACCACGGTAAAGAGGAGGTCGGGCAGCCGAAAGGCGGCGTAGAACGAGTCCAGCTCGGCGCCGATGCCGAACTGGCGTGCCACCACGATGTTGCGCAAAAGCCCCATGGCGGCGGCCAGCGCAAACGAGGCCCCGACGACCAGGGTGTTGCGGGCAATGTGCCGCCCGTGCGCCGAGATGGTCATCCGCCGAGGGCTCCCAACGCCTCAGCGGCCGGCGGAAAGCCCGGCTTGAGCTGCAGGGCGGTGCGGAAGGCCTCGGCGCCCGCAGAGGGGTTCCCCAGGGCCACCAGCGCCATGCCCCGCCAGTAGTGCAGTTCCTCGAGGTGCGTCGTCACCCGCAGGGTGGCGTCGGCCAGGGCCACCACCTCGTCGTACCGGCCAACGTGATAATAGGCAGCAAAGGGGCTGAACTGGTACCAGAGCATCCGCCAGGGCAGGCCGAGTTGCCGCGCCCGGTCGTAGGCGCCGGCGGCCTCCTCGTACTGCTCGAGGGCCACCAGGTTGGTGCCCAGGTTGAACCAGGCAAAGGGATCCTCGGGCTGCTGCTCCACGGTGGCGCGGGCCGCGGCCAGGGCGCGCTCCCACATGGCGCGAT
>JAAZBQ010000116.1 GCA_012513725.1 Chloroflexota bacterium | reverse complement strand
GGGGATTCCCCTGGCGGGGGCGCTCCTGGGCCCCACGGCCCTGGTGGCCGCGGTGCTCTATGATTTCAGCACCACGATCAACGTCTTTACCTTTGGCGTGGCCGGCCTGGAGCGTTCCGCCTCCCGGCTGCACCTCGGCCGCCTGCTCCGCAACCTGCTGAACCCCATGTTCCTGGCCCTGGTGCTCGGCGTGGCCTGGGCGGTCACCGGGGTGCCCCTGCCCGGCGCCCTCCACGAGGTGCTGGCCCTCACGGGGAACGCCACCACCCCCCTGGCCATGATCGCCCTGGGCCACATGCTGTACGCCTCCCGCCGCCAGGCCGCCGCGCCGGGCCGCGCCCTGGGGGTGCTGAGCGCCATCCGCCTGCTCCTGGCCCCGGCCGCGATGCTCGGCGCGGTGTGGGTGCTGCCCCTCTCCGCAGAGCTCCGGGCGGTGTGCGTCCTCCAGGCGGGCATGCCCACGGCGATGCTGACGGCCATCCTCGCCCAGCAGTATGGGGTGGATCACGCCCTGGGCGTTCGCCTGGCGGTGGGCACCACCCTCGCCTCACTGGTCACCCTGCCGCCCCTCATCCTGGGCGTCCTCTGGCTCTTTGGCCCGGTATAGGGGGCTGGGACTCTACCACGGATGTCACGGACAAACGGATGAAACGGATGGGGGAGGGACCCGCCCATGCGGGATGAGACTCTGGCCAGAAGCGATACCGGGGGGGTCTGGTCGCGCCCGATTGCACTACTGACCCACTATTTCTCTATCCGTGCCATCCGTTTATCCGTGCCATCCGTGGTAGGATTGCACTCGCGTCGCGGCTACCGCTCAAGAGGCGGCGTCCCCGAGGGCGTAGAGGACGATGGCCACCGCGGCGAGGGCGGCCGTCTCCGCGCGGAGGATCCGCGGTCCCAGCGAGACGCGCTCCACCCCCCGGTCGCGGGCCCAGGCCACCTCTTGGGGATCGTACCCGCCCTCCGGGCCAATGTACAGGCGCACCCCGCGGGGCGGCGCCGCCGCATGGCGCTGCAGGACGGCCGCCAGGGATTGCTCCTGTTCCCCCTCGTAGGGCATCAGCGCCAGCACCCCCTCGGGGGGCGCCTCGCAGGCCTCCTCGAACGCCTGCACCCCCAGGACCCGGGGCCGCCGGGTGCGGCCCGATTGCTCCGCCGCCTCGCCTAAGATCCGCTGCCAGCGCTCCACCTTGTGATCGGGGGAGCGCTCGCCCCGGCGCACGTCGCTGTGGCGGGTGATCAGCGGCACAAACGTGGATACGCCGAGCTCGGTGCCCTTTTGCAGGATCCAATCGAACTTGCGATGCTTGGGCAGCGCCTGGTAGAGGGTCAGTTCCAGGCGAGGTTCCGTCGGGGGGATGGTGCGCGACACGATGCGCGCCGTCGCCGCGCCGGGGGCCAACGCTTGCAGGACGGCCTCCACGGCCCAGCCCGTATCGTCCAAGAGGGCGATGTGCTCACCGGGGCGGGCGCGGAGGACCCGGGCGAGTTGGCGCGCCACGGGCCCCGCCAGGTGCACCTCATCGCCCACGTTGCGGCCGGCCAGCCACTCGGGGGGCACAAAGAAGCGGTGCACGTGCCTACTCCCCTGGCGCCCCGGCGCCTGCGTGCCGGGCGATGAGCGCCTCCCACTCCTCTTCGCGAGGGCGCTCCACCACGGTGAGGCCAGCGGCGGTCAGCGCCTCGGCCACCCCATCCGCCTTGCTGGCCAGGATGCCCGAGGTGACGAGGGTTCCCCCGGGGGCCAGTGCTCGGGCCAGGGCCGGCGCCATGGCGCTGATCACCTCGGCGAGGATGTTGGCCAGGATGAGGTCATACCCCTCGGGCGCCACCTGGCGGGGGAGGGCGTTGGCGTCGTCCTCCGGGCGCAGGGTCCCGTGGCACACGGTGATGGCCTCGGCCACGCCGTTCAGCGTGGCGTTCTCCTGGGCCACCTCCACGGCGATGGGGTCCATATCCAGCGCCAGGATGGGCCCAGCGCCCAGGAGCGCGGCGCCGATGGCCAGGATCCCCGAGCCACTGCCCACGTCCAGGACGCTGACGCCCGGCCGGGCGAGGGCCTCCGCCGCGCGCAGGCACAGGCGCGTGGTGGCGTGGAGGCCGGTGCCAAAGGCCATCCCCGGGTCCAGGAGGATGACGACCTCTTCGGGGCGGGGGGCGTACTCTTGCCAGGTGGGCACCACGACAAAGCGCTCGCCAATGCGCTGCGGTAGAAAGTGGACCTTCCACGACTCGGCCCAGTCCTCGGGTTCCAGCACCCGGAGTCGGGGCTCCGAGATGCCGCTCGAACGGCTGAGGAGGAGCAGGGCGATCTCGAGCTTCTCCTGGGTCTCCCGATCGTCGACGGGCAAAAAGCCCTTGACGACGACCCGCCCGCCCCGCTCGGCATCCGCCCGGCCGAGATCGTCCTCGACCACGGCGCCCCCGGCGCAGTGGCGGCCCAGCAGCGCGGTGAGGTCGTCGACGGCGTTGCGGTCCGCCTCGACGCTGATCTCGGCCCAGCGTTCCTCGCGCCTGGGGGCCATCGGCTAGAACCCCAGCGCGTCGCGGACGCGGTCCAGGAAGGATTTGTCCTCTTGGGGCGACACCTCTTTGCCCAGGCTGGCGCCCAGCTCGGAGAACAGGCGCTTTTGCTCGGCGGTCAGCGCCGTGGGCACGGCCACGTTCACGATCACCAGCTCGTCTCCTCGGCCGTTGCCGTGGACGCGCGGCACCCCCTCGCCCTTTAGGCGAAAGATGGTGCCCGTCTGGGTGCCGGCGGGGATGTTCAGCGGGTGCTCGTCCTCCAGGGTGGGCACGACGATCTCGTCGCCCAGGGCGGCCTGGGCCACGTTGATGTTCATCGTCAGGATGATGTCGTTCTCGCGCCGCTGGAAGAAGGGGTGCTCCCGGACGTGGAGGACCACGTAGAGGTTGCCGGCCGGGCCGCCGTAGGTGCCCGCCTCGCCCTCGCCGGTCAGGCGGATGCGGTTGCCGTCGTCCACCCCAGCGGGGATGGAGATGGACAGGGTCCGCGGACGCTCCACCCGCTGAGCGCCGTGGCACTCGCTGCAGGGCGTGTGGACCACCTCGCCGCGGCCGTTGCACCGCGGACAGGTGGTGACGTTCACAAAGGACCCAAAGATCGACTGCTGCGCCCGGCGGATCTGGCCGGAGCCGTTGCACTCGGGGCAGCGCGTCGGCGTGGTGCCGGGCTCCGCGCCGCTGCCACGGCAGTGCGGGCAAGCCTCCATCCGCGTGATGGTGATGTCCTTCTCGACGCCAAAGACGGCCTCCTCGAAGGTGATCTCCATATCGTAGCGGAGGTCGGCGCCGCGTCGGGGTCCCTGGCGCGTGGAGGTGCGCATGCCAAAGCCGAACAGATCCTCAAAGATGTCTCCCAGGTCGCCAAAGCCGCCGAACCCCGGGCCGTTGAAATCGGACTGGTTCAGCCCGGCGTGGCCATAGCGGTCATAGGCGGCACGTTTGGAGTCATCGTTCAGGATCTGGTAGGCTTCGTTGATCTCTTTGAAGCGATCTTCCGCTTCGGCTTCCTTGTTCACATCGGGGTGGTACTGGCGCGCCAGCCGGCGGTAGGCGGAACGGATGTCGTCCTTGCCGGCGTTGCGCGATAGGCCCAGTACCTCGTAATAGTCGCGTTTTGTAGGGGCCATTCGGTGGACTGCTCCCAAAACTCCATTTGGCACCAAAGAAGTGTACTCTTATCGAGGCCTGCGGTCAAAGTGGCGAGTGCACCCCTGGTGCGATGCGCGATGGTCGGTGTGGGTCGAGGCGTCTGCGCCGTCACGCGACGAGGCCGGAGCAGCAACGCTCCGGCCTCGTGATGGTACTGTACAGTAGCTAGACCTCGCGGAACTCGCCCTCGACGGTGCCGTCCTCCTCGCCAGGGCCGCCGCCGGGCTGCTCGCCACCCGGAGGGGTCTCGCCGCCGGGCTGCTGCTGATAGGCCGCCTGGCCGATCTGCTGCATGGCCTGCGACAGTTCCTCCATGCGGCGCTGCATCTGGCTCACGTCGTTGCTCTGGACGGCGTCGCGCAGGGCCTGGGCCTTGGCCTCCACGTCGGTGCGGACGTTCTCGGGCACCTTGTCGCCCAGGTCACGGAGCGTCTTTTCCGCCGTGTAGGCCATGTTGTCGGCCTGGTTGCGGGTCTCGATTTCCTGCTTGCGGTGCTCATCCTCGGAGGCGTGCTGTTGTGCCTCGTTGACCATGCGCTGGATCTCGTTCTCATCCAGGCCGCTGGAGGCCGTGATGGTGATCTTTTGCTCGCGGCCGGTGGCCTTGTCCTGCGCGGAGACGTGCAGGATGCCGTCGGCGTCGATGTCAAAGGCCACCTCGATCTGTGGCACCCCGCGCGGTGCGGGGGGCAGGCCGTCCAGGGTAAAGGTGCCGATCTGCTTGTTATCCGCCGCCATGGGCCGCTCGCCCTGGACGACGTTGATCTGCACCTGGGTCTGGCTGTCCGCCGCGGTGGAAAAGATCTGGCTCTTGCGGGTCGGGATCGTCGAGTTGCGCTCGATGAGCGGCGTGGCCACCCCACCGAGGGTCTCGATGCCCAGCGTCAGCGGGGTGACGTCCAGGAGCAGCACGTCCTCCACCTGGCCTCCCAGGACGCCGGCCTGGATGGCCGCACCGATGGCTACCACCTCGTCGGGGTTTACCCCCTTGTGCGGGGACCGCTCAAAGAACTCCTGCACGCGGCGCTGCACCAGGGGCATGCGGGTCTGGCCGCCCACCAGCACCACCTCTTCGATCTTGTCGACGGTGAGGTCGGCGTCCTCGATCGCCTGGCGCACGGGGCCCATGGTGCGCTCTACCAGGTCGCCCACCAGTTGCTCCAGCTTGGCCCGGGTCAGGGTCATGTTCAGGTGCTTGGGGCCCGAGGCGTCGGCGGTGACAAAGGG
>JAAZBQ010000786.1 GCA_012513725.1 Chloroflexota bacterium | reverse complement strand
TGTGCAGGTTCTACAAATGCAACATCGAGCCCTTTCTCGGAGCACGCGACCACATGATGGACGACGGCGTCCACGCCATCGACACCCTGCGCTGGCTCTGCGGCGGCGAGATCGAGGGCGTCGAGAGCACGCTGCGCCGCGTGCGGGTGCCCGACATCAACTTTTTGGCGGCCACGCTGCACTTTGACACCGGCGCCACCGGCGTGATGTTGAACTCGTGGACCAGCGGGCGGCGCATCTTTGCCGTGGAGATGCACGCCCCGGGGATCTGCGCCGAGGCGGAGCACGAGGTTGGGGGCACGCTGTACGCCGACGGCGATACCCAGGGTGTGCGCTATGACACCCGCGAGGTGGCCGGCAGCAAGGAGTTGCACGTCTATGGCGGGTTTCAGGCCCGCCACCGGGAGTTCCTGGACGCCGTGCGCGCCGGCAAGCAGCCCTCCTCCTGTTTCGCCGACGCCGTCAAGACCATGGAGATCGCCGAAATGATCCTGGCGCAGGGTACCCTCCGCCGGGTGTGAGTTCTCCCCTTCCCGGAAGGTTCTTGCCTTCCGGGAAGGTTAGTCGCGAGCAGAACCTTCCCAAAGGCCGAGGCAGCCTTCGGGAAGGGAATGGAGTCGAAAGGATACCGTCATGCCCAGACCAAACATCGTGTTCGTCTTTTCCGACCAGCAACGCTGGGACACCTGCGGGTGCTATGGTCAGCCCCTCGACATCACCCCAAACCTCGACCGCATGGCCGCCGAGGGCGTGCGCTTTGAACACGCCTTTACCTGCCAGCCGGTGTGCGGGCCCGCCCGCGCCTCGTTGCAGGCGGGCAAGTATCCGGCCGAGATCGGCGTGTTCACCAACCACCGCATGCTGCCCCTCGACGAGGTGACGCTGGCCAAGCGCCTGTCCGCCTCGGGGTACGAGGTGGGATACATCGGCAAGTGGCACCTGGCCTCCTTTGGGCCCCACGACGGCCCCGACAACTATCGCACGCGACCCGTGCCGCCGGAGCGCCGCGGCGGGTACAAGGATTTCTGGCTGGCCTCCGACACGCTCGAGTTCACCTCGCACTCGTACGACGGGTATATGTTCGACGGGGATGGCAACCGGGTGGACTTTCCCGAGGGCCGCTACCGGGCCGACGTGCTGACCGACTGGACCATCGACTATTTGCAGAGCCGCACGGGCGAGCAGCCGTTCTTCCTGTTCCTGTCGTACATCGAGCCGCACCACCAGAACGACCACAACCGCTACGAGGGCCCCCACGGCTCCCAGGACGAGTTCAGGGATTATGTCATCCCCGGCGACCTGGTGGGCACCGAGGAAGATGGCGACTGGCCCGAGAACATGGCCGACTATCTCGGCTGCTGCCACAGCCTGGACGCCAACCTCGGGCGCATCCGCGCGGAGCTGGAGCGCCTGGGCCTGGCCGACAACACGCTGGTGATCTACACCTCGGACCACGGCTCGCATTTCCGCACCCGCAACGCCGAGTACAAGCGCGCCTGCCACGAGGGGTGCATCCGGGTGCCGATGGTCATGTCGGGTCCGGGATTCCGGGGCGGTAAGGTCGTCGACGAGCTGGTGAGCCTCATCGACCTGCCGGTCACCATCCTGGCAGAGGCCGGGATCGCGCAGCCCGCCGGCTGGCAGGGCAACCCCCTCCAGGGGCTGGTGGACGGCACCGCCGAGGACTGGCCCGAGGAGGTGTTCCTCCAGATCAGCGAGAGCCAGGTGGGGCGCGCCATCCGCACGGAGCGCTGGAAGTACTCGGTCACCGCGCCGGACAAGCACGGGGGCACCGACCCTGCCAGCGAGATCTATGTCGAGGACTTTCTCTACGACCTGCAGAGCGATCCCCACGAAAAGTACAACCTGGTCCGCCATCCGTTCTTTGCCGACGTGCGCGCCGAGCTGGCCATCCGGCTCAAGCGGCGCATGGCCGAGGCCAACGAGGAGACGCCGGAGATCCGCCCGGCGCCGTGACGACATCCGCGCGGGGCGGAGGGGCATGGGTTGCTCCTCCGCCCGGCCTTGGCGATCAGAGGGGGAACGTATGGACGGCGTGCGCGCAGAGCGAGTGGGTGACCGATTGGTCTTGGACACGGGCGCGCTGCGCCGCGAGTACCTGTGGAACGACGGGCACCTCGTGAGCGTGTCGATCAGCGAAGCGGCCTCAGGCTACACGTGGGCGCTGGCTGCCGACGCGCCGGACCTGTCGCTCCCCGGCGAGGCCGAGGAGGGCTCCGCGGGTGGACTCGAGGTGGCCGAGGTCGCCGCCACGCCCCAGGAGGCGGCCCACGTGCGGGCGGCGGTCACCTGCCGCCTCGGGGACGTCGAGGTCCGGCGGGTGTTCCGCCTGTACCCCGGCTGCCCGGCGATCGCCTGCGACATCTACCTGCGCGGCCAGGCGGCGGCGGAGCGCTGGATTGAGCGCGGCTCCCAGGCCGGGGCGCTGGGGAACGTGGAGGACTGGCGGGCGGTGGCCTATGCCGACCTCGTGGCGCCCGTCGT
>JAAZBQ010000115.1 GCA_012513725.1 Chloroflexota bacterium | reverse complement strand
GCCGGAAAGCCGTTCGGCACCGCGTCCAAGCGTTGAGCGAGTTGGCGATAGATGTCGTGGGACATGGATCGGTTCCTCCCGTCCTTCCGGCGCGGATCTAGCGCCGACGCGCTTCGGCCTGCTGGGCCTCGGCCGCCTGCGGCCGCTGTAGCCCACCGGAGACGAACTCCAGGCCGTGCGCCAAAGCCTCGTCGAGGGGCAGGCTGCCCTCGTCGTGCACGGTGATCCAGCCGTTATAGTTCACTTCGCGCAACGCCCCAAAGACCGGCTCGAACGGCACCTCACCCTGCCCCAGGGAGCGGAACTGGCCCCGACCGTAATCCAACAGCAGGACGTTGTCGATCATGTAGCGAAACTCGCGGATGTGGCTGGCGATGTTCATTTCGCCGGCCTTGTACAGGTGCCCCGTGTCCAGCGTCCACCAGACGCTCTCGTCGTCGATGGCCTCAAACAGGACGCGCAGGTTCTTGCGGTACATCGTGGGAAAGCCATAGTGGTTGTGGATCGACAGGGCCAGGCCATGGTCGCAGGCCTCGTGGCCCAGGGTGGAGAGTTGGTGCCCAAAGACGCGCAGATCGATGGGCGTCAGCGACTGGGGCTCGGCCTCGTAGCAATATACCACACGCTTGCCGCCCACCGCGCGGATGAACTGCATGGCGCTGCGGAGCAGGTCGATCCGCTCGGCATCGAGGGGCCCGTTCAAGAGGAGCGCCGACACGATGCGGCTCCGCTCGCCATAGGTGCGCACAAAGCCATCGGGGTCGTCGAGCCACTGCTCGTACTGGCCCGGCTGTAGCTTGTAGCCGTCATAGCCGGCACTGGCTACCGACTCGAGCAGCGTGCCGAGGTCTTCCTGGTCGTTCGCGTCGCGCGTATAGCCGATCTTCATCTCTCATCCTCCATCTGTAACCTGCTGCGACGTACCAACGTCGTCGGCAGCGCGAATCGAACCTGTCGCGCGTCGGTCGATGTTTGGTGGATGCAAAGATGAGGGGGTAAGGGATCGTGATGCGTGTCCCGGCACACGGTCACCGGGACAGGCCCCGGCGCGGTCGCCGGGACAGGCCCCGGCACGGTCACCGGGACAAGGACCCACAGGGTGCACCGAACGCGCCTACCGCCGCCACCAGATGCCGGTGCACTCGGGTACCACGAGCATCCGCTCGCGGGCCACGCGCTCGGCGAGTTCGGGCCCAAAGAAGAACCCGATCAGCGCCTCGGCCTCGTCCACGCTGGCAAAGCGGTAATCCGTCCGAACCCAGGTGGACGCGAACCCGGCCTCGCCGAGGGCATCATAGTAGCCACGCATCGGCGCGAGCGTTTCGGGCGTCTCGTTGCCGGTACCCAGCGTCTCCAGGATCACCTGGACACCGCCGGGACGCACCACGCGGGCCATCTCGCCCAGGGCACTGGCCAGGTGATCGCGCCATCGCGAGCCCGTCCAGAGCACCGTATAGCAGATCGTCCAGCCGGCCACCGCCACGTCCACGCTCGCGGACGCCAGCGGCAACGCGCGGTGATCCGCCACGGCGACGCTCCAGTTCGCCGCGCCCTGCTCGCCGAGCGTCCGCCGGGCGACCCGCAACATGGCCGGAGCCATGTCGGTGGCCACGATGCGGCCCGCCAGCGGAGCCAGGAGCCGCGTCAGGCGGCCTGTGCCGGCGCCCAGATCGGCGATGGTGCGCCCCTGCAGGGGCGCGATACGCCACAGGGCAGGGAGCAGGTTCCCCTGATAGTCCTCCCGGGATACGAGCCGGTCGTACCGCTCGGCGTCCTCCCGGTAGACCCTGCCCAGGTCCGGCGTATCGGTCACGAGACACTCCCGCGGGCTGCGGCACGGCCACGGCCGTGCACCCTACTGTTCGCAGTGTAGGGGGTTCTGCCCCGGAATGCAAGGGGCGACGATGGGCTGTTCCCCCGCTTGCGTGGCGGCAGCCGCGAACTGTAACGCAAGATTAACGTGCACGACGGCTCAGGTTATGCTATACTGATAGTCAGAAGGGCTGGTCAACCACGGGAGCCACAACCCCAGCCGAGGGAGTTGAGCCTATGGTTGTACGAAGCGTCGGCTAGGCTTTATCGCCGCTGGTGCCGGCATTTGCCGGTAGAGGGAGATGAGCCTTTGGATGGAGTAACGATCTAGGCATCGCCTCGACACGTGGCCCGGGAGCCGGGCAGGAGAGACGCGCCTATGATTGCCCAAGCCGGGCTGGTGGCCTGAGCACCGGCCGTAAGTACTCGAGTGAGCACCCGCCGGATCTCGTGATCCGGCGGGTGTTTTTCCTCCCGCCCCCTACCCGCGCAGCACCGGTCCCTCGTCGTTCCAGGCAACCTCGACCCGCGACAGGTACCAGGTGCGGCCCATATCGGCCGAGCCCTGGAAGAACAGGTGGGTGCGTCCGTCGTCGTCTTGGAACGCGTACGGGTGGCCGGATTCGCAGGCGTTCCACGTGCCCGGGGCGCCGTGGGTCATCCACGGGCCGTCCGAGAGGCGCTGCCAGCGCACGCCGTCGTCGCTCACCGCGCAGCCGATCTGCTGCGGCTTGCAGTTGTAGGCGCCGCCATAGAACATGAACAAGCGTCCTTCCCGCTTACAGACCGCCGGCGCCTCGATGCATTCCTGCTCCCAGGGGAGTTCGGGCGCCAGCACCGGCGCATCGCCCAGTTGCATCCAGGACGCGCGGCCCCAGTCCGAGTCGAGCGGCGCGGCGGAGACGCCAAGCATCTGCACGCGGAAGGCCGGATCGCGGGTGGCCCAGTAGAGAAGCAGGCGGTCGCCATCCACCACGACGTCCGCGTCGATGGCCCGCCCGCAGTTCCAGGCGCCGGTGGGCCGGATGATGGGGTTCGTAACGTCGCGCATAAAGCGCAGGCCGTC
>JAAZBQ010000785.1 GCA_012513725.1 Chloroflexota bacterium | reverse complement strand
GCCATCAGCGCGGTGATGCCCTGGCCGTTCGGAGGGCACTCGTAGACGCGCAACCCGCGATAGTCGATGTGGATGGGGTCCACCCAGGTCGAGGTGTGCCGGGCCAGGTCCTCCTCGGTGAGCAAGCCCCCGAGCGCCCGGGAGGTGGCCGCGATGGCCTCGGCGATGGGGCCCCGGTAAAAGGCGTCGGGGCCCTGCTCGGCGACCTGGCGCAGGCTGGCGGCCAGGTCGGGGCAGGCGAAGCGCTGCCCGGAGCGGGGGGCGCGTCCGCCGGGTAGGAACACCCGCCGGGCCTCCTCGTCCTGCTCCAGATACGCCTCCCCATCCTGCCACTGGCCGGCGATGACCTCGGTGACGGGGTAGCCCTCGGTGGCATAGTGGATGGCCGGCTGCAGGACACGATCCAGCCCCAACCGGCCAAAGCGGTCCAGGAGGTCGGCCCAGCCGGCCGCAGAGCCCGGCACGGTGACGGCCAGCATGCCCTTCCGCGGCATGCGCTCGTGGCCCATCTCCCGGTAGCGCTCGGCGGTGGCCGCCAGGGGCGCGCGCCCCGAGGCGTTCAGGGCGTACACCTTGCAGTCGGCGGCATGGTAGACGAGGGCAAAGGCGTCACCGCCGAGGCCGGTGCTCATCGGCTCCACCACATTCAGCGTGGCCGCGGCGGCGATGGCGGCATCCGCCGCAGTGCCGCCGTCCAGGAGCATCTGCAGCCCGGCCCGGGCCGCCAGCGGCTGGCTCGTGGCCACCATCCCGCCGCAGCCCATCACCACGGAGCGCCTGCTGTTCGGTCGGTAGGTTGCCACGGTGCCGCCTCCTATTCGATATCGGTGACCGCGTCGAACGCCGGCTTGAGCGCCGGGTAGAGCGATCGGTACACGGGATAGTAATCGTCGTAGCGCGCCTGGTTCTCGGCGATCGGCTCGATGCGGCTCTCGATGCGGATGGCCTGCTCGCAGGCCTCGGGCACGCTGGCGTACACCCCGGCACCGACCCCGGCCAGGAGCGCCGCGCCGTACGGGGCGCCCTCGGTGATGTTGATGGTCACCAACTCCGTGCCAAAGACGTCCGCCAGGATCTGGCGCCACATGGGGCTGCGGGCTCCGCCGCCCGAGGCCCGCACCTGTTCGATGGGCACGCCGATCTCGCGGAACAGCTCCAGTGAGTCGCGCAGCGAGTAGGCCACGCCCTCGAGGACCGCGCGGATCATGTGGCGCTTGTCGTGGCGCAGGGTGAGGCCAAAGAAGGTGCCCCGCGCGTTGGGGTCGGGGTAAGGCGTGCGCTCGCCGGAGAGGTACGGCAGGTAGATGAGCCCTTCGCAACCCACGGGCGCCTCGGCGGCCTCCGCGGTCAGGATCTGGTACGGATCCACCCCCGAGAGGAGCCCGACGTGGGTCTCCATCTGGCCCAGCGCGTCGCGGAACCAGCGGAACGAGCCCCCCGCCGCCAGGGTGACTCCCATGACGTGCCACTTGTTCGGGACCGCATGGCAAAAAGTGTGCAGCCGGCCCTCCGGGTCGCGCCGGGGCTGTTCGGTGTAGGCAAAGACGACCCCAGAGGTGCCCAACGTCACCGAGACGAGGCCGGGCGCCACGACCCCGTTGCCCACGCCGCCGGCGGCCTGGTCGCCTCCGCCGCCCACCACCGGCAGCCCGGCGGGCAGGCCGGTGAGCTCGGCGGCCCCGGGCGTGATGCGGCCGGAGACCTCGGGCGATTCGAAGCAATCGGGCATCCACTCGTAGGGGATGTCCAGCGTCTCCAGGACCTCGCGGCTCCACTCGCGCCG
>JAAZBQ010000114.1 GCA_012513725.1 Chloroflexota bacterium | reverse complement strand
TCGTGGGTCACCAACACGCGATAGCCGGGCGCCAGGCGCTCGACGCGCTCGCGCAGGGCGGCCGATTCGGGGGTGTCGCCAAAACCTAACAGGATGATCGGTTCTGCCATCGGTTCTCCTCTATGGGTCAGGTGCGGGCGCCAGCGCTCCGGCACGTGGCGGGGCGCTCGGCGTAAGGGAGGGACGAGGCCCCGACCGTTGGCCGGGGCCTCATCGCCGCCTGCTATGCGTCTGCGGATCGTCGGTCAGCTGCTGAACACCGGTTGCAGGTCCTTGGCGCGGACCAGGAACTCGGCCTCGTCCTCGGCGGTCATCTCACGGAAATTGTCCGCCGCGTCGCAGGCCCAGCGGAACAACTGCTCGTGGCCCGGCGTCACCGCGGCGGTCACCGGCCGGGAAAGCGTGAAGCGGATGCCCTTTTCGGCCTCCTCGTAACTCTCCACGGGATAGTACCACGACTTGGGCCAGTGGCGCTCTTCGCCCTCGCCGAGAAGCCGCCTGGCCAGGGCCTTGAGGGCCAGGATGCCCATCCCCTTTTCCTTGGCGCGGGTCACCGCCTTGGGCCCGAACTCGCCCTTGTACCAGGCGGCCCAGTTGATGGGAAAGAGGATGGTGTCAAAGTCAAAGCGCTCCATCAGCGCCAGGGCGGCTTCTTCCGAGTGCGCGGAAAAGCCGAGGTAGCGCGTCTTGCCCTGCTCACGGGCCTTGATGAACGTCTCCAGCGCGCCGCCGGGCGCCGTGATGGTGTCCACGTCCTCCATCTTGGTGACGGCGTGGAGTTGGTACAGGTCAACGTGGTCGGTGCGCAGCCGCTTCAGCGACTGGTCGAGCTCCTGTTGGGCGCCGGCAGCGGTGCGCTCCCCGGTCTTGCAGGCCAAAAAGACCCCGTCCCGGTAGGGCTCCAGCGCGGGCCCCAGCATCTCCTCGGCGTTGCCGTACGAGGGGGCGACGTCAAAGTAGTTCAGCCCCCGCTCCTCGACGGCATAGCGCACCAGCCGGCTGGCCTCCTCTGCCGATTCGTCCATCACCAGGATGCCGCCAAACCCGATCACCGAAAGCATCTCGCCCGTGTTGCCCAGTCTGCGCTTTTCCATGATTCCCTCCGTGTGCTTGGCTGCACGTCTTCCGGATCGTTCGAGCGCCCGTCGGCCACGGAGGCCGGGCGCGCACCGTGTGGACTAGAGCGGGAACAGCTCCTCGATCTGGGCCAGTACGTCGTCGCTCAGCGCCGCGTCGGCGGCCTCGGCGTTGGCGCGGATGTGCTCGGGCTTGGTGGCCCCGGTGATGACGCTGGTCACCTCGGGGTGCCGCAGGATCCACGCCATGGCCAACTGGGCGCGGCTGATCCCGAGGTCATCGGCGATCGGCTTGAGCCGCCGCACCCGCTCGGCCGCCTCGCCGGTGGCCTGCTCGCGGAGGCGGTCATTGCGCGTCGCCCGCGAGTCCTTGGGCACGCCGTCGTCGTACTTGCCCGTCAGCAGGCCGTTGGCCAGCGGGCTAAAGGTGGTCAGCCCGATGCCATGAGCCCGGGCCGCGGGGAGCACGTCCTTTTCCACGTGGGTGCGGCGCGTCAGGTTGTAGCCGGGCTGGTCGACCCGCGGCGCGTACAAGTTGTGCGCGCGAGCGATCCCGACGGCCTCGGCGATCTGGGCGCCGGTCCATTCGCTGGTGCCCCAGTAGAGGACCTTGCCCTGGTGGACGAGGTCGTCCATGGCGCGGACCGTCTCCTCGAGGGGGGTGTCGGCGTCAAAGCGGTGGCAGTAGTAGATGTCGAGATAGTCCGTGCCGATGCGCTGGAGCGACTTGTCGACGGACTCCATGATGTGCTTGCGCGAGAGGCCCCGGTCGTTGGGGTCCTCGCTCATGGGCCAGTAGAGCTTGCTGGAGATGACCAGCGTATGGCGGGGGAAATCGCCGAGCACCTTGCCCATCATGCGCTCCGACTCGCCCCGGGCATAGGCGTCCGCGATATCGAAAAAGTTGATGCCGCTGTCATAGGCGGACACGATGATCTCTCGGGCCAGGGCCTGATCCTGGATGCTCTCACCGAACGTGGTCCAGCCCCCCAGGGCGACGGCGCTGAGACGGATACCTGCTTCTCCCAACTTGCGGTACTGCATGACGCTCCTTCCTATAGCAACGAGAACGACGCCGGCGCTCTCCAGCCAGGGGAGGGCGCAACGGCGAACCACACGGGTGCGACGAGTCGCGAACGGCGGACGGAAGGAGGGGGTGTGTGTGCCGCGGTGGGGCCGCACGGCCCCGAGTCGGTGGCCGGGAGCATGGGCTACGTGGGTGGTGTCCCCAGGGTGCAGCCCGCTGGCTCGGCACGACGGAGCCAGTGTACCGGAACAGGGTGGTCCGCGTCAAGCGCTAGCGCGCATTACTCCTGGCTCTACTCGTAACGCGCCGGCAGCACACTCTGACGCGCGCTTGGCGCCGGCCTGGCCGCGCCCTACAATGCCCAGAGTGCCATCGAACGTATCGGGAGGAGGTGGAATATGCCCGTTTCGGAGAGCACCCGGACCAAGCCGCGGCTCGTCGTCGCCACGGATATCAGCACGCTGACCGCTGACCGTGGGGAACCGGACGATACGCAGTCCATGGTGCGGCTGATGCTCCACGCGTGCGACCTGGATATCGAGGGGCTGATCGCCTCCAGCAACATGAACAAGGGGCG
>JAAZBQ010000784.1 GCA_012513725.1 Chloroflexota bacterium | reverse complement strand
GATGTTCACGGGGTACTCGTAGCCCGTTTCGATGGCGAACTTGGCGATCTCGTTGTTGATCCACAGCGTCTGGAATGCCGAGTCGGAGATCGTGACCGTTTCCTTGGTCGGTTGGCCGTTGGGATCAGCCCCATTGGCCGGCGTGCAGGCGCTGAGGAGCAGGCCCAGAGCCAGCACCACAGACAGGATCAATGTGCTCTTTTTGCTAAACATCCTTTACCTCCGTTGTGCAACGGTGAAACCACTTTGTACTAGGACAAGGGAGCAACAGGCTCCGGCACCATCTGCGGATCGACCGCCTGAACGCCGTCGGTGCGCAGCTTGCCGGAAGGCGCGGAGAGCATCACGGTGCGGGGGATGATCCCGATGCGCCAAGTTCTCGAGGTACGTGTCGCCGCGCCACTCGCGGCCCCACAGCCCGCGGCCGGTGCATGACGCTCCGGGTGGTGAGCACCGGCACGAGGTTCACGTCAGCCGTGAACTCGGCGACATGGTCGTCGGCTGGGGCGATGAGGATCTCCCCTGCGGATGGCGCGCGGGGCCCCGCCGGATCGTTCCCGGCGGGAGGGGTACGGGGACCCCCTGCGCTAGTCCTGGGGCTCTTCCTGGCGTACCAAACCCTGGGTGAGCCGGTCGATGATGACGGCCATCACCACGATGCTGATGCCCGAGGCAAAGCCGTGACCCACCTCCAGACGACCGATGCCGCGCAGCACCTCGCTGCCCAGGCCACCGGCGCCAATCATCGCGGCGATAACGACCATGGAGAGGGCCATCATGATGGTCTGGTTGATGCCCGCCATGATGGTGGGCATGGCCAGCGGTAGCTGCACCCGCACGAGGAGCTGCCAGGACGTCGAGCCAAAGGCGTGGGCGGCCTCCACCACGTCACTGGCCACCTGGCGGATCCCCAGATCGGTCAGACGGATCACCGGCGGGATGGCATAGATGAACGTGGCAATCAGCGCGGGCACCGGGCCGAGGGGGAATACCATCAGTACCGGGATGAGATACACGAACGACGGCATGGTCTGCATCAGGTCCAGGAGCGGACGGATGATCTGCCCCAGGATATTGCTGCGGCCCACGACGATGCCGATCGGCACGCCGGTGATCACAGCCAGGATGCTGGCAGCGATGACGATTGCTAGCGTCTGCATGGCCGGGTCCCAGAAGCCCAGGGCCCCGATGAGCGTCATGGAGAGCACGACGCCCAAGGCCATCTTGCGTCCCAGCAGGCGCCATCCCGCTGCTGCAAAGACCAGGATGACGACCCACCAGGGCACCCACAGGAGTCCGCGCTCCAGGCGGACGAGCAGGTACAGCAGCTTGTCCCCGATAAAGTCGAATATCGCATCGCCCTCGATGGCGATCCACTTGACGATGGTATCGATCCAGTCATCAAGGGGAAGTGAGATCGTGCTTGGAAAGTCCCAGAAAAAGTCCCACATAGGCATGTTCCTTTCGCACTCCGGTCCCCCCACCAAAGGCAGGGGGACCGGGCAGATTGGTGATTGGTGT
>JAAZBQ010000783.1 GCA_012513725.1 Chloroflexota bacterium | reverse complement strand
CCAGCCCCGCTACGAACGCCACGCGATACAGGGGGGTGACCGGCTCGCGGGCCAGCAGAGCGATGAGCAGGATCAGGAACGTGGCCAGCGGCTTGCTCACGTAGACGAGTCGCTGGCGGCCCTGCATTTGCCCTGCGATGGTCAGGATGCCCGAAACCGGCGCCAACACGGCGAGAGCGACGAGCAGAGGCATGTGACGACCTCCCGGTGGGGCTAGGGCGCAGCGGCGCGCCCCACGGTGTTGCTGCGCAGTGTACGTCCTGGCGATGCGTTCCGCCAGTGTCCGCGCGGGCGCTGTGCGCGCCTGCAGAGAGGGAGCCGAACTTGCCGCCGCCGCCCGAGAGGTGCACAATGCGCACCGGATACCCGCTAGCTGCAGAGGGCATCATCAAGGGAGAAAGCCATGCAGTATGACCTGGACACCCTGATCGACCGGCGTTGTACGGAGAGCGCCAAATGGCGGCGCTATGGCGACGACGTGCTGCCCCTGTGGGTGGCGGACATGGATTTCCCCTCGCCGGAGCCCGTGGTCCGCGCCCTTTGCGAGCGGGTGGAGCACGGCATTTTTGGCTATGCCACCGAGCCGGACGCGCTCCGCGAGGTCACCGTGGAGCGGCTGGCCCGCCGATACGGCTGGAACGTCTCGCCCGAGGCGCTGGTATTCATCCCCGGCGTGGTCACCGGGCTGAACATGGCCTGCCACGCGGTGGCGGAGCCGGGCGGGTCGGTCTTTGTGCAGACGCCGGTCTACGGCCCCTTTCTCGGCGTCGCCAGCCACGCCGGGATGGAGCGTGAGGAGATGGCGCTCACCCGCCAGGCCGACGGCACCTACTGCGTGGATATGGACCTCATGGCCGCGGCCATGAGCGAGCGATGCCGCGCGTTTCTCCTCTGCAACCCCCACAACCCCGTGGGGCGCGTCTACCGCGAGGACGAACTGGCCGATATGGCCGCCCTCTGCCTGGAGCGCGGCGCCGTGATCGTCTCCGACGAGATCCACTGCGACTTTGTCTACGACGGCCACCGGCATGTGCCCATCGCGAGCCTGAGCCCGGAGGTGGCCGCGCGCACCATCACGCTGCTGGCGCCGAGCAAGACGTACAACGTGGCCGGGCTGTGCTGCGCGGTAGCCATCATCCCGGACCCTGAGCTGCGCCGTGCGTTCTCCGCTGCGAGGCGCGGGCTGGTTCCCGGCGTGAACGTCATGGGGTACGTCGCAGCGCTGGCAGCGTACCGCGACGGGCAAGAGTGGCTCGACCAGGTCCTCGCGTACCTGCAGGCGAACCGCGACCATCTGGCCGGCGCCGTGGCCGAGGCGCTGCCGGGGGTGTCGATGGCCGTTCCCGAGGGGACCTACCTTGGCTGGCTGGACTGCCGGGCGATCGACCTACCCGGCGGGCCCGGCGAGTTCTTTCTCCGAGAAGCAAAGGTGGCGCTCGGCGACGGTGCAGGGTTTGGCCCGGGTGGCGAGGGCTTTGTGCGGCTGAACTACGGGTGCTGCCGCGGCTTGCTGGATGACGCCCTGGCGCGCATGGCGCGGGCGCTGGAGGTCGTGCCCGTCGCCTAGCGTGCCGAGGATTGAGCCGTTCCGGGCGGTTTTACGCGGTCTTGACGTCGCCGGTGGCGCCGCGTGCTATGGTAGGGTCACGTGGCACACGCAAGATCACCCTGGAAGGCGTTGAATGACTTGGCAGTTGTGT
>JAAZBQ010000782.1 GCA_012513725.1 Chloroflexota bacterium | reverse complement strand
TGCCCTGGCCGGGGTACATATCGCGCTGGGCGACGATCACGTCGTTCTCGTCCAGGAGGTGGAGGAACACGCTCCAATCCTCGGCCATCGGCTCCAGGCACTTCCAGTAAAAGGTCACCGCCACGTCGTCGCCGGGGGCCGCCTCCTGGCGGTCGATGGTGTAGCTCAGGAGGCGGATCGCGTCGCCAAACGTCACGTCGACCCGCGGCGAGAGCCCGGCAACCTCGGACTCGCTCAGGATGGCGGGCGCCGCATAGGCGGGGCGGATCACCCGGAAGGGCAAGACGGCGGCGATGACGAGCATCGTCGTCCCCGCCAGGGCGGGCAGGACGGCGCGCTTCCGGGCTAGGGGGGCGCTCAGGCCCATGGCCATCAGCAGGCTGAGGGCGGTGAGCGCCGAGAACATCAGCCGCCCCTGGCTGCCCATCGTCATCATGGACCAGCGCACGAGGGAGGCGAACACCACCGCCGGCCAGGCCGCCACGAGGAGCAGCCGCATCCCCTGGGCCGTATCCAGGCGCCGGCTGCGGTGGAGCCGCCAGACGTACAGCGGCGCGCCCAGGAGCCCCAAGAGCCCCACAGCGCTGAGCAGCACGTACACCCAGGTTGGGGAGGGCACGTTCAGCGCCCCGAACAGGCCCCAGTACGACTGGACGAACCCCGGCCATTCGGCGAACAGCTGCCCCAACGTCGGCACGGGGTGGCGCCGTCCGGCGACGGCGACAAAGGCGTTCAGCCCCAGGGGGTCGCCGTACAGCCGCCAGTTGCGGAGGAACCACCAGCCGCTGACGGCCAGGGCCGGCAGGCCGATGAGCAGCCCGGCCTCCACGAGGAGGCGCCAGGAGCGCGCCCGCCGGGCGTGGTAGGCGCCGAGGAGGGCGGCCAGCGCAAACATCCCCATGGCGCTGGCCTTGGTCAGCGCCGCCAGCCCGAGGACGACGCCCAGCAGGGCCCAGCCGGCTGCCGTGGGCGGACGCGACACCGCCCGCACCATGAGCCACAGGGCCAGGGCGCAGAGCATGATGACCAGGGCGTCGTTGTTCACCGAGCCGCTGATGAACAGGTACTGGGCGTTGAACGCGGTGAGGGCGGCCGCACCGAGCGCTACCGCGCCGTCGCCCGGGAGGGCGGCCCTGGCCAGCGCATAGCCCGCCACCACGGTGACCATACCCATCAGCACGGAGAGGCCGCGCACCAGGTGGACGGCCAGCACGGTGCCGCGCCACGGGAAACGCTCCCGGGGGGTGTGCACGACGATGCTCAGGTTGCGGTCCGGGTTCACCACCCCGAGGTCGGCGTGGGGGTTCAGCCGGTGGACCTCCGCCCAGTCCGACGTATCCACCCAGCGGGTGAGGAGGCCGGAGAGCGCATAGTAGAGCGGCGGCTGGCTGCCCTCCTGGCGCCAGGGACCCACGTTGTCGGGCGACTGGACGGGGAGCGCCCCGCCGCGGCCCAGGTGCTCGACAAGGGCAAAGTGGAAGGCCTCGTCGGAAGCCTCCAGGATGGGCGTTGTGACCGAATAGATGAGGCCCAGGACGCCGAACAGGGCCACGATGACGAGCAGCCCGGCGTGCCGCGCCACCAGGGCGCGG
>JAAZBQ010000781.1 GCA_012513725.1 Chloroflexota bacterium | reverse complement strand
GGGGCCAGTTCGAGAAGTCGCTCGAATGCGGCTTGCGCTTCGTCCCAGCGGTCGAGGCGCGCCAGGTGCTCGCCGAGGGCCCGCCAGGCTTCCGCAAAGGCGTCGTCCAGGGCCACCGCCCGCTGGTAGGCATCGATGGCCGACTCGGCGTCGCCCAGCCGCGAGTAGGCGTCCCCCATGTAGGCCCATATCCGCGGCGTGCGATAGTCCACTTCCAGCGCCCGCTGGAAGGCGTTCACCGCCTGCCCCCACTCCCCGAGGTTCGCGTAGGCGTTGCCCAGCGCCGCCCACGCCTGGAGCGAACGGGCGTCGACCCCCGTGGCGCGCTCGTACGCCCAGGCGGCGCGCGACCAATCGCCCTGTCCATAGTACATCTCACCGAGCAGGAGGTAGGTCTGGATGAACCGGTCGTCGAGGGCCAGCGACTCGGCGTATTGGGTGCTGGCCTGCTCCAGATCGCCGAGGTCCAGGTACGTCATGCCCCGCTCGTTGCGCAACTGGGCGCTGTTCGGGCTGAGGCGGACCGCCTGATCGTAGGCCTCCAGCGCTAGGAGGCGCTTGGCCTCGGCGCCGGCGGGGTCGGGATCGGCCAGCGCCCAGCGCCGGTACAGCCGCGCGATGTTGGCCGTGTGGTCGGTGTTCAGCGGGCTCAGGCGTCGCGCCTCGACCAGAACGTCCAGGGCCTGCCCATAGTAGGCTTCCGCACGGGCCGGCTCACCCTGGGCCGAGGCCAACTCCAGGAGGGCGCGGCCTAGGAAGAGGAGGTAGTGGTCCTCGGCGGGCGCCAGCTCGTGGGCGCGCCGATAGTACGCGGCGGCCTGCTCCCACCGCTGCATCAAGTCGTACTGGTAGCCCTGCTTGTGGACGACGTCCGCCCGCACCATGCCGATGTTCTGGGCGTTCACCAAGAAGAGTGCGGCGAGCACCAGGGGCGCCGCCGCGAGGGGCGCTGCCCAGCGGCGCCAGGTCGCCACGTCGGGGGAGAGGTCTCTTGCGGACGGCGCCCGCGCCAGGAGCAGCCCCGTCAGGGCCAGCCAGACGACGGCCAGGAACGCATAGAACCCGTACACGAGCACGGCAGGATCCGTGGCCCTGGTCAGCGTTCCCGCGTGCCACACGGCATAGGTGAGGGCCAGCCCGCCGGCCAAGGCGGCGAACAGGGCCAGCGCCACCGGCCGGCGCCCCTGCCCACCTCCGCCGATGCCGAGGGCCAGGGCGCCTCCGGCGAGCAGGGTCGCAAGGAGCGCCCAGACGAGGCCGAGGCTGGTCTCCAGGGGACGTCCAACGCCCGCCAGGGTGGTCCACGCATCCAGGAGCACGGCCACGGCGTTATCCGCCATCTGCGGGTTCGTCGTAAAGCCCCAAACCATCACCACCAGGGTGCACCCCGTCAGGAGGGCGGGCGCGGCCATCGGGTGCGTGCGGAGGTCCGTCAGCCACCCGCCCCCTGCGGCGCGCGGCTCCCTGGCCTCGCGGCGGCGTTCGGCCCGGGTGCGGCCCCGTCGGGGCTGCGACGTCACGGCGACGGGCCGCGCCGCCGGCACCTCGCGGGTCAGGAGCCCCTCGCCAAGCACCACCAGGAGGGCGGCGTAGGCCCAAAAGTACGTGCGCGTCGCGGCGATGGCGATGCCAAAGTGGATCTCGACGAAATGCGCCACGACGCCGGCGAGGAGCGCGGCGACCAGGAGCGCGTGATGGGATAACGCCCGCTCGGCCCCTCGCGGCGCGCCCCGTCCCAGGAACTCGGCGAGCGCCGCGCCCATGAGGTACAAGCCCAGGCCGCCCACAAAGCCCAGGGGCAGCCCCACGCCGGCGTAGCGTGCCGAGCCGTCCAGGGCCACAGGCAACGCCACGCCCGCCGCGGCACCCAGCGCTCCGCAGAGCAGGAACGCTCGCCTCCGGCCCGGCGTGTCCAGCAACCCCAGCCAGCGCAGGCCATGGTAGAACAGGGAGGCAAAGAGCACCATGTAGGCCAAGAGGCCCACAAAGCCGGTGGTTACCAGCGCGTCGAACGTTTCGTTGTGCGCGCGGTCGGGCGAGCGGTTCCGCGCCTCATAGTGGGCGAGGTCGGGCGGGTAAAAGGGACTAAAGGCCACGTACATCGCCTCGGGGCCATAGCCCACTGCCGCACGAGCGGGATCGGCGGCCAGCATCTCTACCACCGCCTCCCAGATCAGGATGCGGACCTTGCCGGTGCCCGAATCCGTCTCCAGCAGCTGGCCGAGACGGCCGACGTAGGGAACCTCGCGGAGGGCTTCTTGGGGTGCGCCCGGCATGTTCAGCCAGCCTATGCCCCCCGCCCCGAGCAGCGCGACGATCGCCAGCGCCAGCCCCACGCGCCGCCAGCCCCGGGCGGCCACGTATAGCAGGGCAAAGATGAACAGCCCGGCGGCGAGCCCCAGCCAGGGCCCCCGGCTCTGGGTAAAGAACACGCAGACCACCTGCGCGCCGAGGATCAGCACGTACGCGGTGATGGACAGGAATCCGGCGGGCGGTCGGCGCATCAGCGCCGCCGTCACGGCCAGGGCCGCCGAGGTAACCAGGGCCACCAGCACTCCCCAGGTGAGCCCCAGGAGTGCCCAGGCGAACACCTGCGCGGTCAGCGCCAACCCCACCATGGCGCCTACTAGAGTGCGCTCGCGGGCCCCGGCGCCCTGCACGGCTCGCGCGATCTGCTGCGCCAGCCGCGCGATGGTGAGCGGCACCACCATGATGAGATAGGCGGCCACAAAGATCGGATTGCCCATGGTGGAGGCCACGCGGAACGTCGTGTCGCCGCCCCAGGGCAGGGGATCCAGCCGGTAGTGCTGTAGGAGGCCATAGAGGGAGACGGGCAGGCTGGCGAGGACGATGGCCATGAGGAGCCGCTCGAGTTGCTCGCGGCGGCGCAGGTGCACCAGCAGGAGGCCAAAGATGACGAGGTACGCAAACGTCGTGTAGGTGCCCTGCAGGCGCTGGTAGGATCCCCACAGGCT
>JAAZBQ010000113.1 GCA_012513725.1 Chloroflexota bacterium | reverse complement strand
GTCTGGATGAGGGCCACCCGCTCGGCGCGATCCTCGGGCGCAAAGCGCTCCTCCGCCCCGTGGATGTGGTGCGGCGAGGCGGCCCGGGACGAGGGGTTATAGTAGCAGGCCATGTAAAAGTCGAGGTCCAGGTGCTCCTCGGCAAACCGAAAATCCTCTACCTCGTGGCCGGCGATGCCGGCCGGGAGCCCCAGGTCGCGGATCAGGCCCACGGCCTGCACGAGGTCGTCCCCGCGCCCCTGGGCGACATAGTTGTCCACGATGCCCCCATGGATGTAACATGCGCTGGCGCCGTGATCGACGCAGAAACGCACGGCGTCCATCTGGGTGGTGGCCTGAGACGCCGTCTGGGCGACCCAGCGCATGGTGCCGCCCTGGCGCCAGTACTCGGCCAGGCAGCGGGCGATGTGATCGTCGCCGCGCAGGATGGCGGTGGTGAGGCCCAGCGCCTCGGCCTGGAAGAGGGTCTCGACGATGCGCTCGTCGGTGTACCAGGCGCGCATCTCGGCATCGCGATCCTTGGATTGGTGGGAAAAGCCGGAGAAGGGGTTGCCGCCGATGATAAAGCGCGACACTTCCAGGCTGCCCAGACGAACGGTCGGAATCTGCATCATGCCTCCTCGATCCTGTTACCGGGCATAGTACCACGAGGGCTGGGGCGCGCAAAACGCCCGGCGCTCGGAAAGGGGTGACCGATGGCCAAGAAACCGCCCTCGTATACCGAACTGGTCTATGAGGTGTTGCGCGAGTCGCCGGAGCCGTTGACCAGCCGGGAGATCCTCGCGCAGGTGGAGGAGCGCCGGCCCGTGACGACGCGCAACCCGATCGGCACCATCCGCAACGCCCTCTCTCAGGCCTGGTCGCTCGTGCGGGCGCCGGGCGCGGGCTATGTGTACCTGCCGCGTTTCCTCTCCGGTAGCCTGCTACGCCTGCCGCTCACCGAGAGCGAGCCGGCGAACCACCCCCTCATATACCCCGACGAGGTGCTGCTGGCGCTCTTCCCGACGTTCCACGAGAACGGCTCGCGCCAGGATCGAACGCCAGCGCAAGCCACGCTGCCGAACGGTGAGGAGGTGCTCCTGGCGCTCGACTTTATGGGACGCGGGATCTGGGGATCTCGGATGCACGAGGGCCTGCACCGCTTTCTCGTCTCGCAGCACGCCGGCCCGGGGGATGCCCTCGTCGTGCGGGTGGTGGATGCGGTGGCCCGGCGCTACGAGCTCGGCTGGGAGCCCCGCTCCCAGCGGCACGAGGCGGCCATCGCCGCCCGGAACCGGCAACTGGCCGAGGCCGCTGTGGAGGTGCTGCGGAAGGAGCCCGTGCCGACGATGGACCTCCGCACGGCGCGACTGCTCATGGCGCGCGGCGTCTACCACGACGATGTGGCGCCGGACACCCTGGACGACGTTCTGGGCGCCGATCCGCGCTTCCGCAAGCAGGGCATGATGGGTTGGGCCTACGTAGAGGGGATGAGCGCCCAGGAGATCGCCGAGTTCGACGCGCATGGGCGCAGGATGGCCGCCATCTTTGATGACTATTTCCCCGACGACGAGGAGCCCACGGCGGACGACGCAGCCCTTGCCGGTCGGCCGAGTACCATGGAGCGTGCCTTGGCCGATTTTGACGCAGCGATTGAGGGCATGGAGTTCTCCTCCGTCGAGGAGTTGGGCGCCTTTATCGAAGGGCTACTCGTCGAGGGCGAACTGCCCCATCAGGAGCCACAGACCCCGCAGGAGCGCGCGCAGGACCTCATCTACGACGCGTGGGATGCCCCGACCCCTCGGGCTCGCATCCGCTTCGCCCGCCAGGCCCTCAAGATCTGGCCGGACGCCGCAGACGCCTATGTCATCCTGGCCGAGGAGACGGCGCGCGACGCCCAGCAGGCCTACGACCTCTACGCCGCGGGGGTGGAGGCCGGGGAACGCGCCCTCGGGCCGGAGGTATTCGAGCAAGCGGTGGGAGCGTTCTGGGGCATTCTGGAAACCCGCCCCTACATGCGCGCCAAGGAAGGGTTGGCCCACATGCTCTGGGAGATGGGCAGGCGGGAAGAGGCCATCGCCACCGCCCAGGAGATGCTGCGCCTCAACCCGAGCGACAACCAGGGGATGCGCTACATCCTCCTCGGCTGGCTCCTGGAGGAGGGACGCGACGAGGAGACCGAGACGCTCCTCAGTCTCTACGGGGACGACATCGTGGCGTCGTGGGCGTACGGACGGGCGCTACATGCCTTTCGCAGGGAAGGGGATAGTCGTGTGGCCCGCGGGCTGCTCGGCGATGCCCAACGCGCGAACCCCCACGTCATCGACTATCTTTTGTCTCGGCGCGAACTCCCCGAGGAGCTGCCCGAGGTGGTTGGATTGGGTGACGAGCGCGAGGCGCAGGGCGTGGCATATGAGCAGGGGATGGCCTGGGTCAACACGGAGGGCGCCGTGGAATGGCTGGCACGTCGCGCCGGCTAGGCAGCGCGACCCGGCCGTTGGCGCCACGAGGCGGCGTGCGGTATCATCGCGCAACCCGTTTCCCGCGCCCGGCGCGTAGCGATTGAGAGGATCTGTCGACCGATGAGTGACACGTATCGTGTGCAGGAATCCGAGTTGACCCGCTTTTGCCGGGAGGTGTTTGCGGCCTGTGACCTGTCGCCCGAGCACGCCGCCGCCTTGGCGGACACCCTCGTCCAGGGCGAACTCCACGGCCTGGGCAGCCACGGCGTCTCGCGCCTGCTGCCCACCTACGTCCAGCGCCTGCAGCGGGGCGGGATCAACCCGCGGCCCCGGATGCGGGTCCTCTCTCGGCGGGGCACCACGGGCGTGGTGGATGGCGACGATGGGCCGGGCGCCGTGGTGGGCCACTATGCCATGGACCTCGTGCTGGAGATGGCCCGGGAGCACGGCTCCGGCTGGGTAGCGGCCCGCAACAGCACCCACTTTGGCGCCGCCTTTTTGTACGCCCGCCGGGCGGTGGCGGAGGGCATGATCGGCTATTGCACCACGGCGGCGATCCCCATAGTGTTGCCCTACGGGGGGCGGGCGCCAGCGCTGGGCACCAACCCGATCTGCTTTGCGATACCCGGCGGCGAGCGGGGCGACCTGATCCTGGACATGGCCACCAGCGTGGTGGCGCGGGGCAAGATCCAGCTCGCCGTCCTGGAGCGGAAGGACATCCCCCTGGGCTGGGCGGTGGACCACGACGGCAACCCCACCACCAGCGCAGTGGAGGGCGCCAAGGGTTACCTCTTGCCCATGGGCGCCTACAAGGGCTATGGGCTGGCCGCCATCGTGGAGGTGTTCTCCTCGGTGCTCAGCGGAGCGGCGGTCGCCGCAGAGATCGGGGCGATGTTCAGCGATATGGACAAGCCCCAGGGGATGGGCCACTTTTTCGGGGCGCTGGACGTGTCGGGGTTCCTGCCGATCGACGAGTTCCGCGAGCGGATGGACCGGCTGATCGAGTACATCAAGAGCACGCCGCGGGCCGAAGGGGTGGAGGAGATCCTGGTGGCCGGGGAGCCGGAGGCGCGCAAGGCGGCGCTCTACCGGGTGGAGGGCATCCCCCTGGCGGAGGACGTCGTCTCGGCGATCCAGCAGGTGGCGGCGGATCTCGGGGTGGAGCCGCTGCAGGTGATCTGCGAGACGGGGCCGGAGGGCATGCCGGAGTTGTAGGTACTCCCCTTCCCGGAAGCTGCCTTGGCTTCCGGGAAGGTTCTGGTATCAAAAAACCACCAAGAGCCAAGACCACCACGAAAGAGAAGACTCGGGGATGCCGCCGGCACCATCTCGTAGCCGCGGCATCCTGCCACGTCTTCTCTTTCTTCGTGTCCTTTGTGCTCTTGGTGGTCGCCTCTGTCGCCGGAAGCTTCCCGAAGGCCAAGGCAGCCTTCGGGAAGGGGAGGAGCCTACGCCGCGCGGACGGCGAGCTCGACGCGGTCGCCGGCGAGCTTCTCCTCGGTGCGGCCGTCCCAGTCCTGACCGTCGTCCTCCAAGAGGACGTCGGTGGCCAGGGTCTCGGCCGTAAGATAGTCGCGGAAGCGCTCCACCGCCCCGCGGGCCTCGTCGCTCAGGCCAAAGAGGCCCACGGCGATGCGCTGGTCCAGGTCATAGTCCACGTCCTTGCGCAGGGTCTGCACGTAGCGGACCAGATCGCGCACCAGCCCCTCGTCGCGGAGTTCCGGCGTGATCACCGCGTCGATCGCCACGGTGATGCCCCGGTCGGAGGCCACCGCCAGCCCCTCGGGCG
>JAAZBQ010000112.1 GCA_012513725.1 Chloroflexota bacterium | reverse complement strand
GTACTATATTACCTCGGCCGCCTTGCGCCATCTCCTCGAGTCGTCCCGGCGGCCCCAGTCACTCACCGTCATGGTGCAGCGCGAGGTGGCCCAGCGGATCGCGGCGGAGCCGGGCGCCATGAGCCTGTTGGCCCTCAGCGTGCAGGTCTACGGCCGGCCGGAGATCGTGGTCCGGGTGCCGGCCGGGGCGTTCTATCCACCGCCCAAGGTGGATTCGGCCGTGGTGCGCGTCCGCGTGTACGACGAACCCGTAGCGCCCGAGGCGCTGCGCGAGCGCCTGTTCCGGGTGGCCCGGGCGGGGTTCGAGCAGAAGCGCAAGCAGCTGATCAACAGCCTGAGCGCCAACCTGCGCCTGCCGCGCGAGGCCGTCGTCGAGGGGCTTACCCGCGCCGGCATCGCGCCCACCGCCCGGCCCCAGACGCTCTCCGTTGAGGACTGGTTGCGGCTCGCCGAGGCCCTGCCCGCATAGGAGGCGCCTCTCGTTTCCGTTGACTGGAGGTTCCCATGGGTGGAGTGGTGCAGCACGAGTCCCGGGCCGATGCGTCGCCGCGCCCGCTGGCCTCTCGACGGGCGATGCTCGGTGCGCTCCTGTACCTGTTCCTTGGCCCGCTGCTGCTCTTTGCCGCGGCGGGCACCGTGCGCTGGCCCATGGGCTGGTTCTATGTGGCGCTGACCCTCCTGCTGGCCATCGGCAGCCGTGTGGTCGTCTGGCGCCGCAACCCTGACCTCTTGCGGGAGCGGGGGCGCTATGCCTCCGCCGAGGGGGCGCCGGGCTGGGACCGCGTCCTGAGCCTCGGTGTCGGTATGGTGGGGCCGATCATCGTCGGGATCGTGGCGGGGCTCCACCACCGGTTCGGCTGGCCCGCCGTGGTACCCCTCGGGGTCCAGGTGCTGGCGGCGGTGCTCCTCGCGGTCAACTATGGCCTGGGCGCGTGGGCGATGGTCAGCAATCCCTTCTTTTCCGCCGTGGTGCGCCTCCAGGGGGATCGCGGCCACGCCGTGGTGGCCCAGGGGCCCTACCGCTGGGTGCGCCATCCGGCGTACCTCGGGGCGTGCATCGGCATCCTGATGCTGCCGCTGATGCTGGACGCGCTGTGGGCCCTGGTGCCGGCGACCCTCACGGCGGTGGCGGTGGTGGTGCGCACGGCGCTGGAGGATCGGTTCCTGCGCCGGAACCTGCCCGGCTATGCCGACTATGCCCAGAGGACCCGCTATCGGCTCCTGCCCGGCCTGTGGTAGCGGGTTCCCGGGCAGAAGTCGCGTGAAATGTGTCACGAAAGACTTGCCCGAGACCCGGTTTTCGCCTATAATCTCAGGTTGGAAGCTCGGCTGTGCCAGGTCGAGTTGCTGGGAGACGCCCGTCATGGTCGGAGAGAGCAGCTCGCAGGGGTGACGACAGATGCCTACCTATGGGTACAAGTGCGACGAGTGTGGCGTGCGCTTTGAGCGGTTTCAGCATTTTTCGGAGGAGCCGGTCAAGGTTTGCCCCGAATGCGGCGGTCCCGTGCGCCGGGTGATCCACCCGGTGGGGATCGTGTTCAAGGGCAGCGGGTTCTACGTGACGGACAACCGATCGGGTTCGTCCACCGCGCTTCCCGGCAAGAAGAACGGTGAGAGCAAGGACAGCGCGTCCTCGAGTTCCACCAGTTCAGAGTCCTCCAAGTCGTCGGAAAAGTAACGCAACGCGAAGGAGAGCTCCGAGGCCCGTGTTCCCAGGAACATGGGTCTCGGAGCTCTCCTTGTTGTTGGCTCCCGATGCCGCTACAGCTGGAACCCGTCGCCCTTTTCCACGACCTTGAACTCCAGCCCCTCGGCAAAGGCGCCGACCTTGGTGCGGATCTCTTCCCAATCGCTCGAGGCCAGGGCCTGCTCCATGGCCGCCTCGTCACGGGCGATGCCGCAGATCATGGCTTGCGGCCCTTCGCCCCAGATCGCGTACCAGGCCTCGGTGGGCTGTACGTTCATGGCCAGGAACAGCCGAGTAAAGTCGTTGTTCACGAACTCCAGGAACTCGGCCTCGCGACCGTCGCGGATGCTCCAGGTGATGATCAGTTTCACCACGGTTGCTACCCCTATTTGGTGACAACGCGCTGCGAATGCACTATAACCGATCGTACCCGGGGCGCCAAGTCGGCGCGGCAGCCCTGAGACGATCGCCATCGACGAACGCGACAGGAGGAGAGATAGCATGCGAGCCGTGGTGCAACGCGTGGTGCAGGGTGGAGTGGCTGTGGAGGGCGAGACCCTCGGGCGCATCGGCCCCGGGATGGTGATCCTGGTAGGCGTCCGCGAGGGCGACGGAGAGGAGGACGCCGCCTGGCTGGCGGGCAAGGTCGCGAACCTGCGCATCTTTGCCGACGACGCCGGCCGCTTTGACCGCTCCCTCCTCGATGTGGGCGGCGGCGCGTTGGTCATCTCCCAGTTCACCCTCTATGGCGACGCCCGCCGGGGGCGCCGGCCGTCCTTTACCGACGCCGCGGTCCCCGAGGTCGCCGAGCCCCTGGTGGAGCGTTTCGCCGCGCTCCTCCGCGTCGAGGGCGTGGCCGACGTGCAGACGGGCCGTTTCGGCGCCCACATGGTCGTCGAGATCGTGAACGACGGCCCGGTGACCATCCTCCTGGATACGGACGTCTCCCGCCGCGGCAACGTCAAGCGCTGACGCCTCGCCCGCGCCTCCATCAGGCCCCGTCTTCCGGCGTACCCTGTAGCGTGGCCAGGAACGCGTCCCAGTCCGCCGCGCCCGCCTCGGCGAGCCGCGCCTCCAGGCTCTCGCTAATCGTGACGGGCGCCCCGGGGTCCACGTACAGGATGGAATCGAGCTGCACCGCCGCGGCCCCCGCCGCCAGGAGCGCCAGCACGTCGTCGGCAGTCGCTACGCCTCCGCGGCCGATGATGGGCAGATCCGTCGCCCCGTGTGCCTCGTGGACCAGCGCGGCGTAGAGGGGCGCCAGCGCCGGGCTGTGCAGGGGGCCCGCCGCCCAGCCGCCGTCCGCCGCGGGCGTACGGCCGTGGGGCGGCGCGGCCACCACCACGGCGTCGGCGCCGGCCTCCTCGGCTGCTATCGCCTGCGCGAGGGCGGCGCGCTCCGTCACCCGGAGCAGACAGGGGAGCGCGGTGCCCGACTGGGCGGCCCGCACCACGGCAAACGCGTCCTCGGCGTCGGCGTCGTGCGCCAGGTGGATCTCGATTGCCTGGATGCAGTCGCAGGCCACCAGCCGCTCGACGCCCGCGGCCGCCTCGTCGGGCGAGGCGGCGTAGAGCGCCGCGATGACGGGCAGTCCGCACCGCCCCCACGCCCGGGCGTGGCGCCGGACCGCCCGCGATACCCCGGGGTTGCGACGGCCGGTGTGGAGCACATAGCCGGCGGTCGTCCGCGCCAGGCGCGAGGACTCGGCGCCGCGCCTCGGCGCCGGGGTGAGCGCCGGCGTCACGTAGGCGCCCAGGCGCTCCAGCCCTTCGACGGTCGCCGCCGTCGGATCGTACCCCAGCGCCCCGGCCGCCGCCAGGAGCGGCGCGCCGAGCACCAACTCCCGCTTGCCCCGGCCGATGACGATGCGGCAGGCGATCACGGCGCCTCCGCGTATCCTGCGGGCAGTTCGTCGTACTCTTTCAGGTAGGCGATGACGGCCTCGGCATAGGCCTCACCAAAGCGCTGGAGCACCGCGTCATCGGAGAGCATGTCCATCTCCCCGTCGTGGGTGATGAACAGCGTCTCGCTGAGCGCCCCCGGCATCTGGGAGGGCCGCAGGATGCGCTCGGCCTTGGGCCCCAACACGATCAGGTGCCGCACCACCGGCCCCGAGGAGAGTTCCGTGCCCAGCCGCACACCGCGATCCTGGGCGTCGTGCCCCAGGTCCTGGGCCGCGGCGATGACGCTATCCTGCACCAGTTGCGCGAACGCCTCGTTCCGGTCGGCAAAGATGCGATCGCCGCAATAGTAGGTGACGCTGCCGCCCACATCGCGGGCCAGCACGTTCACGCCATAGTAGTAGGCGTTCTGGTGGATGGAGAGGAACAGGGTGCCGCCCACCTGGTTGGCCATGTCCATCCGCATCTGGAGTTCGTCGACATAATCGACCTCGCCGTTCTCGTTCACGTCCTTGCCCTCGGCGTTCACGTCATAGTCGCCGTCGCGGGTGAGAAAGACGCGGATGCCCCGCGCTTCCAGGGCGTCGCGGGCGTGCAGGGCGATGGAGAGGTTCACTTCCTTTTCCATCAG
>JAAZBQ010000780.1 GCA_012513725.1 Chloroflexota bacterium | reverse complement strand
TTCCCCTCGGGGGCCATCGGCCAGGTCACGGTCACCTATGAGGCGCACTGGCCCCCGACGCACCGGGTGGATGGGCACGTGTTCCGCCTGATCGGTACGCGGGGCGTCATCATGGGCGACAAGATGGCCGTCGACGGCCACGACACCTGGAGCGATGTCCCCGAGGCCGATAGCCCCCTGGTCACCGGCGTGCTGGGCTGCATCGAGGCCTTTGTGGACTCGCTCCTCCACGACAAGCCGATGACCGTCACGGGTCGCGACGCCTACGAGTCGTTGGCCGCCGCCCTGGCCGCCGACGAATCGGCCCGCAGCGGCCGGGCGGTGGTGCCCGAGCGGGCGGACTTTTAGCATGCAGAAGCCCCGCGGGCGATTACCCGCGGGGCTCTTTGTGCTGCATGTCCAAAAGTGGGCGATCAGGCCTCGGGGCCGCCTTCCGGCACCGCCTCGCGCTCGGTGGCCATCTTGGCGCGATCCACCACGGAGAGGAGCCCGCCAAAGAGCCGGTACTCGTCCATCCGGCAGGAGTTGATCAGCTTGCCGTCATAGTAGGTCATGTCGGGGCACGAATCGCACATGTCGGCCCGGCCGTCGGCCTGGATGTCCGGCGCCTGGATGATGCCGTAGGACTGTAGGCGGATCGGCCGGAACAGCCTCTTGGGGCTCTTGATCACCGCCCGGAGCCAGTTCTTGGCCGCCCGGCGCACTGTCCGGTCCCAGGGGGCCATCAGGAACACCTTGGCGCCGATGGTGGGCTGGTTCAGGTAGGCGAGGTAGGTGCGCCGGAAAAAGTGGTGGCCGGCCTGGGCCACCTCCATGGTGCGTGCCCCAACGGAGCCGTACACCTCGCCATCGGAGCCGACCACCGCGCCGGCGATCCACTTGAACGAGTCGTGGCGCAGGGTGCCGCCGAGGTAGGCGGCGGGCTCGTAGGCCGGGAGGCACTCGTGGATCGACTGGACGACCTCGGGGCCGGTGACGAACTCCTCGTCAAAGCTCTCGGTGGCGTAGCTTAACTTGCTGATATCGACCTCATGGGCGGTCGTATCGACGCCGGTCTGGCTGTCGGTGGCGGCGATGCGGTAGGTGATGAACACCAGCCCCTGGACGATATCCAGGTGGGCGTTGCCCCAGCGTACCACGTCAGGGATCTCGCGGTAGGTCGAAGGGTACACGGTCGAGTTGAAGACCGTGATCATCCCGCCCACGTCGGCGACCATCGCGGCGTACTGCTCGCGCAGGGGGTTCAGGTCGGCCTCGGAGGCGCCGGGGAACTCGGCGCGCCCCTGATGGCTGTCCACGTGCAGGGTAAAGCCGGAGAGGCCGGCCCCCTTGAGCTCGCGCAGCAGCAAAGGCTCCAGGGCGACGCCGTTGGAGAGGATCACGGGCTTGATGCCCTGCTCGGCGATGAACGCCACGATCTCCACGATGTCGGGGTGGATGAGGGGCTCGCCGCCGGCGATGGAGACGTTGTCGGGGTTGCGCCAGCGCTTGAGGAAGAGGATCTCCTCGCGGATCTCCTCGAGGGTCTTGTGCCCCGTCAGGCGTTGGCGGTAGCAGCCCTCGCAGTGAAGGTTGCAGATGTCCGTGATCTCCAACCAGGCGATCGGGTTGTCGTTCATCGACCAGGGCAGCCTGTACAGTTGGCGCTTATCGAGAGCCACCTTGACCTCCCTTACCAGCAGACCGATGGTAACGTAGGGCGACGATTGTTGCAGGGATGGAGGCGCGGGCAGTCGGGGGCGCATCCCCCGCACCCCCATCGGCATTGGGGAATCCTATCAAGGTGCCCGGGAGTCGTCAAGGCTGCGCGTTGACACCCCCCTCCCCCTGTGCTATCATCCGCCTGTAGAGAACGGCCGGGATCCGGACGAGTACCCGATCGACGACGCACAGAGAACCCCCTGGCGCCATGGGCGCACGCTGAGAAGGGGGCGCGAGACGCGGTCGGCGAATGGACCGGGGAGCCGCGCGGGCGAACGCACGTCCAGTAGTCCGCGCCGGAGGCGTCGCCGTTACCGGCGCATCGGGCAGGAACCATGTCGGCGCGCATGCCGGGTCCTGCCCCCAGAGGGAGGTCGGCTGGCCCCGTTTGTGGAGCGCAGCGACCTAACGAGGGTGGCACCGCGGGAGATCCTCTCGCCCCTTACGGCCAGGTGGCCGTGGGCGGGAGGTTTTGCTTTTTCATGTTGCATCCATCGAACGGACCGTTCGTAGAGGAGAACCCATGGCTCGCAAGCGGATACTGACCGGCGATCGCCCCACCGGCAAGCTACACCTGGGGCACTATGTGGGGAGCGTGCGTAACCGCGTGCGCCTGCAGGACGAGTACGAGTGCTTTTTCATCGTCGCCGACCTGCACACCCTCACCACCCGCCCGGAAAAGGAGCACGTGGACGCGCTGCGCCAGAACGTCCACGACGTGGTGCTGGACTATCTGGCGGCCGGCATCGACCCGCAAAAGAGCGTCATCTACCTGCAGTCGGCGGTGCCCGCCGTGTACGAGATGAACCTCCTGTTTGAGATGCTGATCACCGTGCCGCGCCTGCAGCGGGTGCCCAGCCTGAAGGAAATGGCCCGGGCGGCGAACCTCGAGGAGGAGGCCATGCCCTTTGGCCTGCTCGGCTACCCCGTCCTGCAGGCGGCCGACATCCTGATGCCCCGGGCGCACCTCGTGCCGGTGGGCAAGGACAACGAGGCCCACGTGGAGGTGACCCGGGAGATCGCCCGCCGCTTTAACCATCTCTACGGCGAGGT
>JAAZBQ010000779.1 GCA_012513725.1 Chloroflexota bacterium | reverse complement strand
TTGGTGCCCTTGCGGATGAACCGCAGCACCCGGTCGCTGCCCGACTCGAAACCGATAAAGTAGCCCCGCAGCCCGGCCTCGGCCATCAGGGCCACCATGTCCTCGTTCTTGACGATGATATCCGCCCTGCTCTGGCAAAAGAAGGGCTGGGTAAAGCCGGCAGCCGTATAGGCGCGGCAGAACTCTACCACCCACTCCCGGTCCTCGGTGAGGCAGTCGTCGTGGAACATGAAGGACTGAAAGTGGTAGCGTTCCTGGAGGATGCGCAGCTCTTCGAGGATGTTCGCCACGCTGCGGCGGCGCACCTTGCGGCCGAATATCGCCCGCTCGGCGGGCTGGCAGTAGGAGCAGTTGTACATGCAGCCCCGGCCGGCGATCACCGTGACAAAGGGCGGCGGCAGTTCCGGAACAAAGGGCGCCTCGGGGGAAGTCACCTCGTAGCCCTGCCGGCGCCACTCGTCGACGAACAGCTGGTGGTAGGCCAGGGGCACCTGCTCGAGATCGGGGTGCGTCTCCGACGGAATCAGGCGGGGGAGCGTCTCGCCACGGGCCAGGCGGTCCAGCGCATCGGGAAAGGTGTCCTCCCCCTCGCCGAGAAAGATGTGGTCAACGTGCGGGTTCTCGTCGAGTTCCTCGGGCATGATGGTGGGGTGGGGGCCGCCGACCATGGTCACCGCCTGGGGCAGTACCTCCCGGACGATCGCCAGGCACTGGAGCGCCGGGTCATAGTCGACGCTCATCATGGAGACGGCCACGACCTCCGGCCGGCGGGCGGCCAGTTCCTCGCGGAGGTGGTCCCAATCCCGCAGGGCGCGCAGGTCGATGAGGTCGGCCTCATGCCCGGCCCGCTGGGCGCAGGCGGTGAGGATGGCGACGCCGTGGCTGATCCAGCCCGAGTCCATCCCCTGGCCGATGGAGTGAAAGCCCTTCCCGCCAATGCCGGGGTAGATCACGCTGACTCGCATGTACTCCTCCAATGAAACGGCGTCTAGGGCGGGCATGCTGCACCCTAGACGCCGCGTACCGTCGTGGGGTTCCGGGGCCTAGCGCTCCTCGATCACCACCGCGCGGGCCCAGGAGGAATCCATCTCCCGCACGAGGTAGGGGAGCGCCATAAAGTAGAACTCGGGACGGCGGATATCCTCCAGGTGGTCGAGGAACTCGATCAGGGTGCCACCGGCGCCCATGAACGCATCGTGCAGGGCGCGGCCGTTGGGCACGTCCTTGCCCAGGCCAAAGTGCGTGTCGATGCCCACCATCTTGACCTTGTGCTCGGCGAACCAGCGGCCGGCCTCGGGGGTCAGGGTGGGCCGGGGGCGGGTGCCGGCCAGGCTCTCGGCGTCCGAGTTGCGGCAGATGATGATATCGCCCTCGCCGATCAGCGCGCCGAGCTGCTCCTCCAGGTACTCGACTCCCACGTGCGGCGTCACCGTCACGTCGGGGACGTCGAGCAGGAGGCCGCGGCCCATAAAGTCGGTGAGCGCATAGCCGGTGACGTCGCGACCGTTGTCGAAAAAGTGCGCGTCCACCTCCACGTGGGTGCCGACGTGAGAGTGGGTGCGGACGTGGTGCATGTAGGCGTCGTCGGCCAGCAGGCCGCGCTCGATCTCAAAGTAGCGGTCCTGGCTGGCGCCCGGCACCACCTCGTAGGACAGGTCGATCAGCCTGTACTTGGTCCAGTCGATGGAGAATACGCTCATCTGGGCTCCCCCTATCAGGTGGGGCGATTATACACCCCGGCGAATGACGCGCCAATCGGGCGTGGCAGGAGGGAGTATAGCGGCGTGGCGATATGGTGTCGAGCGGGCCGCCACCCGTTGACGCACCCCCGGAGGACAGGCTATATTCCGCCGGGCGGCGATCCTGCATGGGAGGGAGGCGACCATGTTCGACGAGTTGGAGCGCATCCATGAACGGCCCGCACCGTTCGCGTGCTATACCGCCGACGACCTCTGGACCGACGAGCACACCTCGGCCCAGATGCTCGCGTGCCACCTGAACGGCGCCACAGACACCTCCTCGCGGAACGCCGCGTTCATCCAACGCTCGGTGGCCTGGGTCGCCTCGCGGTTCGGCGTCGGCGAGCGGACCCGCGTCCTCGACCTGGGCTGCGGCCCGGGGCTGTACGCGAATAGCCTGGCCAGGCTCGGAGCGCGGGTAACCGGCGTCGACTTTTCGGCCAGGTCCATCGCCTATGCCCGGCAGGTCGCGGCCGATGAGGGGCTGAGCGTCCGCTATGTGCAGCAGAACTACCTGGACTTCCGCACCGAGGAGTGCTACGACCTGATCCTGCTCATCTATTGCGACTATTGCGCCCTGAGCCCGGCGCAACGCCGGACGCTCCTCGGCGTGTGCCGCGACGTTCTGGCGCCCGGTGGCGCCTTTGTATTCGACGTGCACACGCTGGCCGCGTTCGCGTCGCGGCGTGAGGGCGCTCGGTTCGCCCCCAACCTGGACGAGGGCTTTTGGGCGCCCGGCCGGTACTATGGGTTTCACAGCACGTTCAAGTACGATGCGGAACAGGTCGTGCTGGACAAGTACACCATCATCGAGCCGCACCGCGCCCGCACGGTGTACAACTGGCTCCAGCACTTTTCGCCGGAAGGACTGGCCGCCGAACTGGAAGC
>JAAZBQ010000778.1 GCA_012513725.1 Chloroflexota bacterium | reverse complement strand
CGAAATTGCCATAGCCGGGATCGGGCAGCAGCATCTCGTCGCCGGGATCCAGCACCACGGCGAGGGAGGCGTAGACGGCCTGCATGGCGCCGATGGTGACGATCACCCTATCCGGCGTGACGGCCAGGTCGTTCTCACGGGCCAGCTTGGCGCAGATCGCTTCCCGGAGTTCCAGCAGGCCGGCGTTGGCGGTATAGCCGGTGTAGCAGTGGCGGGCGGCCTGGACGGCCGCATCGATGATGTGGGCGGGGGTGGGGAAATCGGGCTGGCCGATCTCCAGATGGATGGCATCGGGATAGCGGGCAGCGCTATCGAGCATGAGGCGGATGGGCGATCGATCGATCCCGCGCACTGCTGCGGATAGCGCTTTCATGGTTCCCCCTGTGCGGTCTACGGAAAGCAAAAAAGGCGCGCCGTACAACAAGGCCGGGCCTCATTGCACGGTGCGCCGCCGGACGGGTCAAGGGCTCTGGTGAGCCAGTATTCCGCAAGAATATACCCGTTGGCGGGAGGTGTCAAGGATGGCGCGGGCGTTTTCCGGCGTTCGCCGCTCGTGCGCTGCCGCGGCCCGCCCCCGTTCCATCGTACGTGCGCGGCGCGCTTCCTTTTGGTACAATACGCCAACCGACAAGCCACGGGCGGCCCCCGCGGCGCGCCCCACCACACGAGGAGCGACGCATGGACACGTTGACGACCATCCTCCAACGGCGGAGCATCCGCCAGTACCGGCCCCAGCCCATCCCCGATGAGGACCTGCAGCGCATCCTGGAGGCCTGCCGCCGGGCGCCCTCCGCCAGCAACCGGCAGCCGTGGCATTTCGTCATCGTCGGCGACCCGGAGCAAAAGGCGCGCCTGGCGGAGGCCTGCCGCGGGCAGACCTGGATGGCCGACGCCGCCTATATCGTGGTGGCCGTGGGGCTGCCCGAGGTGAGCGCCAACTGGTACCGGGTGGACGTGGCCATCGCCATGGAGAACTTGGTGCTCGCGGCGCACGGCCTGGGCTACGGCACCTGCTGGATCGGGGCGCTGGCCTCGGAGGAGATTCGTACCCTGTGCGGGCTGCCCGAGGGAACCGAGGTGGTGGCCTGTACGCCGCTGGGCGTTTCGGCCGACGTGTCGGGCGAGATGCGCCCCCGCAAAGAGTGGGACGAGGTATTCTCCCGCGAGCGCTACGGCCAGCGCCTGTCACTGTAGCGGATCGTCGGCGACGGGCCGGCTGCGCCTCGGAGATCGGGCGAGGAGGAGATATGGCAGCGATCAGCAGGATCGTGAAGAGGACGGGCGCCGTGGTGCCCTTTAACCGCGAGCGCATCACGAACGCCATCTACCGCGCGGCGGTGGCGGTGGGCGGCCGCGACCGCTCCATCGCCGAACGGCTGACCGACCAGGTCATCGAGGCCCTGGAGGCCCGTACCGTGCCCGACCATATTCCTACCGTCGAGGAGATCCAGGACGTCGTCGAAAAGGTCCTGATCGAGAACGGCCACGCCCGCACCGCCAAGGCCTACATCCTCTATCGCGAGGAGCGTGCCAAGCGCCGGCAGGCCCGGGCCAAGAAGCTGGCGCAACCCTCCAACATCCCCTGGCAAAAGGTCTGGGAGTCGCTGGATTGGTCGGTGACCCACGGCCTGCACACGCTCCGTGGGCTGAACGAGCGCATCGCCGACGGCGACTATGCCGAGATCGTCCGCGAGACGGACCATCGCTACACGGACGACATCACCACCGCGTCGGAGATCGTCCGCCAGCGGCGCGACGAGGTGCGCATCGTCATCATCGCCGGGCCCTCCTCCTCGGGCAAGACCACGACGACGATCAAGCTGAGCCACCTCCTCTCCAAGATGGGCCTCAGCCTGGTGCCCCTCACCGTGGACAACTATTTCTACGACCTGGCGCTGCACCCCAAGGACGAGTTCGGCGATTACGACTATGAGACGCCCCAGGCGCTGGACCTGGAACTGGTGAACACCCAACTCGCCCGGTTGATCGAGGGGGAAGAGGTGCGCATTCCGTTCTATGACTTCAAGACGGGCCGGCGCCACGAGAACCACACCCCCATGCGCCTGGGCCCGAACGACGTGGTGCTCATCGACAGCCTCCACGGCCTCTACCCGCCGATGACCCGCGACATCCCCGACGAGCGCAAGTTCCGGCTGTACATCGAGCCGCTCCTGCAAATGCGCGATGCCAACGGCGAGTACATCCGCTGGACCGACCTTCGCCTGATGCGCCGCATGGTGCGCGACGCGACGCACCGCGCCTACAGCCCCCGCCAGACGCTCGAGCACTGGCACTATGTGCGGGCCAGCGAGATGCGCAACATCATCCCCTATGTGGGCACCGTGG
>JAAZBQ010000777.1 GCA_012513725.1 Chloroflexota bacterium | reverse complement strand
CGGGGGCTGATCCTGGCCCATCGGAAGGAGTTGGTCGAGCAACCCCTGGAGCGGTTGGGGCAGTACTGGCCCGAGTGGGTGGAGCGCGCCGGGATCGTGATGGCGGAGCGCGACGAATGCGACCGGGACCTGGTGGTGGCCACGGTCCAGACCCTGATGAGCCGGCGGCGCCTCCGTCGGCTCATCGCCCACGGGCCTATCCAGTGGCTCATCACAGATGAATGCCATCATTCTATTGCGGAGGGGTACGGCAGGGTCTACGAGGCCCTCCACGCGGCGAACCCCGAGATGCGGCACCTGGGGGTGACCGCCACGCCGATCCGGGCGGACGGGTCGGGCCTGGTGGCCGTGTACGACGCGGAGGCCTTTCACTACGGGATCAGGGAAATGGTCCGGATGGGCTACCTGGTGCCGCCCCGCTGGCTGGCCATCGCCACGGGCATATCGCTCCAGGGCGTCAAGAAACTGGCCGGTGACTATTCCGCCAAGTCGCTGGCCAACGTGTACGAGACACAGAACTGCTTTGAGTTGGTGGTGGCCTCCCACCTCAAGTACGCCCCGGGCCGCCAGGCCATCGCCTTCACCCCGACGGTGGAGGGGGCCTATCGGCTGGCGGAGCGCTTTACCGCGGCGGGCGTCCCGGCGGCGGCCGCGGACGGCACCACGGCGAAGCGGGACCGGGCGGACATCCTGGCCGGGTTCCGGGCAGGCCGGACCCAGGTGCTGGTCAACGTGGGGCTCTACACCGAGGGGTTGGACGTGCCGGAGGTGAGTTGCATCCACATGGTGCGGCCCACCAAGTCGGACGGGCTCTACGTCCAGTGCGTGGGGCGAGGGCTCCGCACGGCGCCGGGGAAAGAGGATGCGCTCATCCTGGACTACGCCCCCATCGAGGTGCGCAACGTCTGCATGCTGGGCGACGTGCTGGGGGTGGCGGCCACCAAGGACGCCTACCTGGAGCCCGAGAAGCGGGAACAGGAGGGCGAGGTCCTGGGCGGGTTCACCTTCGACGGGGATATCAAGTGGCTCCGCGGGGACCCCATGGAGTTGGTGTCGCGGCAGCTGGACTACATCGACCTGTCGCCGGTGAGTTGGCGCCGGGATCGCGGGTGGCTCACGGTCGGCCTGGGCCGGGCCTCCGACGGGATCGACCGCTCCCTGGTGATCTCCAAGCCGGACGGCGAGGGGGTGGCGACGCTCTGGCAAGTGGCCAAGGAGGAGGGGGCCTGGGACGCCGACGTGACGGTGCTGGCCCAGGGCACCTGGGACGCCCTCACCGCCCGGGCGGAGGAGGTCACCGACCGCTACATGAACGCGGCCCTGGCCGCCAAGGACCGGCAGTGGCGGAAGCAGCCCGCCTCCGAGGCGCAAATCCGGTTTGCGCGCAAGTTGGGGGTCTGGCAGGACGCCCGACCCATGAACAAGGGGGAGACGGCCCAGGCCATCACCCACGCCCTGGCTCTGCGGGCGGTGTTGGGCAAGAACTGGCAGCAGCGGGTGGGCCTGCAGGAGGAGGCGATGGAGGTGCGGGCCAGTGTCTGCGCGTGAGATGGACACCGAGGTGGGCACCATCTACCTCCTGCACGTTGACCGCCCCTGCGGCCGTGCCAGGCACTGCACGGGCTGGGCGCGCAACCGCTAGCCTGCGAGCGGGCGGTAGCCCCGGGGAGAGCACGCCAGCATGGCGACGGCGCGCGAGCCCTGGTGGCAGCGGCCCCCCGGGACTAGGGGAAGGACAACCGGCTGGCCATGATTGCGGACATGTACGCGGAGGCGAACCAACGTGGAAGGGGACAATCGAAGCATGTTTGATGCGCTCTGTGCCCGCCTGGGGGTGCAGCCCGACCGGGACGGCGAGGCCCACGTGACCTGTCCGGGGTGCGGCAAGCCGCCCAAGCACGGCCAGACGCACTTTTCCTTTGGCGCCCGCGGCGGGTTCTGTTTCGTGTGTGGCCAGGGCTGGGGCCTGGTGGCCCTGGCCCGCCTGTGGGGCCTGATCGAGGGGGCGGCGGCGTCCGCCACGCCGCAAAAGCCCGCCAAGCCCAAGGCCGTCGAGGCCGTGATGGACTTTGCCGGGTGCCTGGGGGCCTACGAGATGCGCAAGGACGTGGTGGAGAGGTGGCAGGGCTACAAGCCCCTGCCCGAGGGGGCCATAAATGCTTTCCGCCTGGGGGTGGGGACGTTCCCACGCTACTCCTCCAAGTGCTCCCACGAGCGGCTGATCGTGCCCCTCATCAGTGCGGACGGGAGCGAGGGGGGACAGGTGATCGGCCTGCGGGG
>JAAZBQ010000776.1 GCA_012513725.1 Chloroflexota bacterium | reverse complement strand
TAGCCGTGCAGCCCGCTCCGCTGGGAGCGGATGCTCCCGGCAAAGGTATAGGCCCCCTCGCCGTCCTGGCCCTGGGGCTCCATCGGCGCGGTCTCATAGTCCACCAGCGCGCCGTCGGGCCCCACCAGACCATGGTAGATTACCACCGAGAGGTCCTCGGGCGCCAGCGCGCCGAGGGCCACCCGGGCGCGCACCTCGACCTCCGTGGTGACCGGCAGCGAGTCGTCGGCGGAGGATTCGGTGGACAGGATGCGCACCCCACCCCAGTTCTCCTGCACGCGGTCGTACCACTCGGACACCGCTTGGCCCTGCTCGGCGCCGGAGGCGCTCAGCCGCAGGTAGTTCCGGGCGGCCGGGAAGTACAGCCGCGTGCAATAGTCCCCCAGCATCCGGTGGCTGTTGAACAGGGGCGCCACCTCGCGGATGGAGTTCTTCATCATGCCGATCCAGCGACGCGGCAGGCGATCGGACCCCACGTCGTAGAACATCGGCACGATGTCCCGCTCGAGGAGGTCGTACAGCGCCCGGGCCTCCACGGCGTCGCCATAGTTCACGTCGTCATAGCGCTCGCCCTGGCCGATCCGCCAGCCGATCTCCGGCATATAGCCCTCGGCCCACCAGCCGTCCGACGTCGAGCAGTTCAGGGCGCCGTTCATGGCCGCCTTCATGCCGCTGGTGCCGCTGGCTTCCAGCCCGGGCCGCGGGGTGTTCAGCCACACGTCCACCCCCTGGACGAGGTAGCGGGCCATCGACAGGTCATAGTCCTCGAGGAAGATGATCCGCCGACGGAACTCGGGCTGCCGGGCATAGTGCACGATCTGGCGGATGAGCTCCTTGCCGGGATTGTCGTGGGGATGGGCCTTGCCGGAAAATATGATCTGCACCGGGCGCTCGGGGTCGTTCAGGATCTTGTCCAGCCGCGCGGGGTCGCTGAACAGGAGCGTCGAACGCTTGTAAGTGGCAAAGCGGCGGGCAAAGCCGATGGTCAGCGCCTCGGGGTCCAGGACGTTCTGGGCCTCGGCGATCTCCTTGGGCATGGCGCCCCGGCGATTCAGGTAGCGGATCAGCCGGTCGCGGGCGACGGCCACCAGCCGCTCGCGCCGCCGCTCGTGGGTGCGCCACAGCTCCTCGTCGGGGATGCGGTCCACCAGCTCCCAGATGTCGCGGTCAAAGGGCCGCTCCAGCCAGCGAGGGCCCAGGTAGCGGAGGAACAGCCCGGCGATATCCCGGGAGATGAACGAGCGGGGATGAACGCCGTTCGTGATGGAGGTGATGGGCACCTCCTCGACGGGCACCCGAGGCCAGAGGTCCTTCCACATCTCCCGGGCCACCTCGCCGTGCAGCTCGCTCACGCCGTTCACGTGGTCGGCCAGGCGCAAGGCCAGGTTGGCCATAGAAAAGGAGACGCCCTGGGCGCTGTCGCGCTGCCCCAGGCGCAGGAACTCTTCCCGGCTGATGCCCAGGTTGCGATAGTACTCGGTGAAATAGTGATCCATCAGGTGGATCGGGAAGAGGTCGATGCCCGCCGGCACCGAGGTGTGGGTGGTGAACACGTTGCCCGCCGACGTGACGTGCAGCGCCACGTGGAAATTGACCCCCTCCTCTTGCATCATCACGCGAATCCGCTCGAGGCCCAGGAACGACGAGTGCCCCTCGTTCATGTGGCACACCGTCGGGCGGATTCCCAAGGCGCTGAGCGCCCGCATCCCGCCGATGCCCAGCATGATCTCCTGGCGGATGCGCATGTCCTCATAGCCGCCGTAGAGCTGCCCGGTGATCACCCGATCCTCCGGGGCGTTCACGTCGATGTTCGTGTTCAGGAGGTAGAGGGGCACGCGACCCACCTGGGCGCGCCACACCTGGGCGCGCACCTTGCGCCCGGGATAGTCCACCTCCACCATCAGCGGGTTGCCCTGGGCGTCGAGCACCTGGGTGACGGGGAGGTTGTAAAAGTCGTTGTCGGGGTAGGATTCCTGCTGCCAGCCGTCGGCGTTCAGGTACTGCTGGAAATAGCCCTCCTGGTAGAGGAGCCCCACGCCCACCAGGGGCACGCCGAGGTCACTGGCGCTCTTCAGGTGGTCGCCGGATAACACCCCGAGGCCGCCAGAGTAGGTCTGCATCGATTCCGTGATGCCAAACTCGGCGGAAAAGTAGGCGATGTGGGCATCCTGAAGCTCGCCGTTCGTCTGCCGGTGATACCAGGTATCCTCGGCGCTCATGTAACGGCTGTAGGCCTGGTAGACGCGGGTGAGGTTGGCGACAAAGCCGTCGTCGTTGGCCGCCTCCACGAGGCGCTCCTGCCGGATGGAGCCCAACATGCGCACGGGGTTGTGAAAGGTCTGGTCCCACAGGTCGCGATCCAGCCGGATAAAGAGGTCGACGGCGTCGAGGTTCCACGACCACCACAGGTTGTAGGCCAGCTCCCGCAGCGGCGCGAGGCGCGGCGGCAGAGAGGGCACTACCTTGAACGTTTGCGAAGGCCGCAGCATACGCGTACTCCTGATTCTCTAGGCACACAACCGCAGAATCGACATATTATAGCGTCTCCTGCCAAGGGAACCAACTCTGCTCGTCGCTACCCCGCGTAGCAGTACGCACAGCGGTGGCAGCGCGACCAGTAACCATAGTTCCCCACATCAAAGTACCGCAGGCACCCGCAGCCCGGCCGGCTGCCCCGCCCCCCCACGGGCGGCGCATCGCGGCCCGAGAGCGCCGCGAACCAGGCCCCGTCGCCGCAGGCCGCCCGGTGGAGGCCCGGCACGACCTCTGCCAGGCCGGCGGATTCCGCGCAGCAGGAGAGCCGCATGCCGACCTCCCCGGCCACCGCCACCGCCTCCCGGGCGACGGCGAGCCGCCAGGCGTCGTCATAGCCGGGCATCCCGCCGCTCCAACCGGGCAAGACCGCCGCCAGCCGCCGATCCACCCGCTTGTAGCGGCCGGGCGGGGCGAGGTAGTTGATCACCCCGCGCATCACCCCCTGGTCGGCGACCTCGTGGGCCAGGCGTGCGTAGGTTTCGATAGAGTGGACGGTGGGGATGATGGGGTCGTAGCGCCAGGTGAGGTGGTCGGGCCCCCCGAGGATGGCGGCCAGCTCGCCCAGGCGGTCCACGCTATCGGCGGGCACGCCCGGCTCCCAGATGGTGCCGGCCAGGCCCGTCACGGTCACCTGGGTTGTCACCGTGGCGCCGGCGTCCACCAGCGCGCGGAGGGTGTCGCCGCCCAGGGCCAGCACGCCACCCACGCTCTTGGTCCACACCTGCACCACCCAGGGCGCGTCGTGGGCGCCCACCACCTCCCGGAGGTTCTCCCACACGGCCGGGATGCGGCCGGGATCGGTGCGCCGGGAGACGTCCACGTAGGTC
>JAAZBQ010000775.1 GCA_012513725.1 Chloroflexota bacterium | reverse complement strand
TGGGCCGCATCCTGGAGGGCCAGGATCTCCGCGTGGGCCGTCGGGTCGCCGAGGGCCTCCTTGCGGTTGCGCCCCCGACCGATGACCTCGCCTCGCCAGACAACGACCGCGCCGACGGGAATGTCCCCCGCCTCCGCGGCCGCTCGAGCCTCGGCCAACGCCTCGCGCATCCACCCTTCGTGTCCCATCAGCGGGTAGAGTATACCATACGTCTTGCCGCCCGCCAAAGGACGGCGGCGCTCCCCTTCCCGGAAGGTTCCGGCCTTCCGGGAAGGTTCTGGCACCCCCGCCATCCAATGCGGACAGATGCGGACGGTCCTGCCAACTATCCGACGGAAATGCGAAACCGGGAGATGATCTGGCAAGCCTCTCTGCGTAGGTCCGCGAGGTCTCGGCAGAGACTCCGGAACCTTCCCGGAAGGAAAGAACCTTCCGGGAAGGGGGCGAGGCCCGGACGCGGTCCACGCGCATCTTGCAGCGCGCCCGGCGCCGTGCTATAATCGGTGTGTCAGAAAACTGCACGACCCGTAAACGCACCGAGCAGGACGAGTACCCGCCCAGAAAGCGTCAGAGAGCGGGGGCCACAGGCTGCAAGCCCCCGTCGCCAGATGGCGGCGAACACCCCCTGTGAGCGGGCTCCTGAACGGCCACCGCCGCCGCGGCGCATGCCCAGTATAGAGCCCCGGCTTGCCCCGTTATCGGCAGCCTGAGCGCCGTCGCCGGCATCACGTCGGCGCGCGGCGGAACATGGGTGGAACCGCGTGAGGAGACCTCTCGCCCCAGGGCGAGGGGTCTTTTTTTGTTGCTCGGCCAGGAGGGGCCATGCGCACCACTACTGCTGGCCCGGCGGGAGCCGGGCAGACGGATTAGTCACACGACCCGCGTCACAAGAACGGGCGTCGCCGGCCATGGGCGGAGCGCCCGACAACGAGGAGTAGACACGATGGAAGACCAGGAACTGGAAAAACTGCGGCACTCGGCCGCCCACGTGATGGCCGAGGCCGTGCAGAGCATCTTTCCGGAGGCCAAGCTGGGCATCGGCCCGGCCATCGATAACGGCTTTTACTATGATTTCGACCTGCCCCGGCCCCTGACCCAAGAGGACCTCGACGAGATCTCCGAGCGGATGCGCGATAGCATCAAGGCGCGCAGGCCCTTTGAGCGGCGCGAGGTGTCCAAGGAGGAGGCCCGGGAGATCCTGGCGGGCCAGCCCTACAAGCAGGAACTCCTCGAGGAGCTCCCCGAGGACGAGCCAATCACGATCTACCAGCACGGCGACTTTGTCGATCTCTGCCGGGGCCCCCACGTCGAGCACACGGGGGTGCTCAAGTGGAACGCCTTTCGCCTCCTGAACACTGCCGGCGCCTACTGGCGGGGTGACGAGCACCGCCCGATGCTTCAGCGCATCTATGGCACGGCCTTTCCCAACAAGGAGCAGCTCAAGGAGCACCTGGACTGGCTCGAGGAGATCGAGCGGCGCGACCATCGTCGCCTGGGCCGCGAACTGGACCTCTTTAGCCTCCACGAGCAGGCCGGCGCGGGGCTGGTCTACTGGCACCCGAAGGGCGGCCGGATGCGCACGATCATCGAGGATTTCTGGCGCAAGCGGCACTATGACGGGGGCTATGAGCTCCTGTACACGCC
>JAAZBQ010000774.1 GCA_012513725.1 Chloroflexota bacterium | reverse complement strand
GCCTGGGCGGCCGGACGTTCGAGGACACGGTGGATCTGGTCGGCGACTGGCACCACGTCCTCATCGAGTACCAAGAGGTGACGCAGGAGGCCAACCTCGAGTTCTCCTGGCAGCACCAGTAGGCCGCTAGGCCTCTGGCGCCAGGAACGACGAGGCCCAGGCGTTGCCTGGGCCTCGTCCCTACCATCTACATTCGGCCAGCGCCGTCACCAGACAGCGCAGGCGGCGATCTGCCTCCCGGGTTACTCCCCGTCCAGCACCTGGCGCACCTTTTGCGCCAACCGGAACAGCGTAAAGGGCTTGCCGATGAACGGCGCGCCGTCCTCCTCCATGTCGCGGCTGAGCATGCTCCCGTCGCTATAGCCGGACATGTACAGGACCTTGACCCCAGGCTGATCCTTTTGCATCACGCGGACAAACTCCTCGCCCCGCATCTCTGGGAGCATCACGTCGGCGAGCACCAGGTCGATCGGCTGCGGCGTTGACCGGGCGACCTGCAGCCCCTCGGTGCCGCTCGGCGCGGGCAGCGCCGTGTACCCGAGGCGCTCGAGCATGCGCACGGTGAGGTCGCGCACGTCGGGCTCGTCCTCCAGCACCAGGATCAGTTCCTTGCCCCCGGGCACGGCGTCTGTGGGGGCCGGGGCCGCCTCCGGGCTGGGCGGGGCCTGCTGCTCCACCGCAGCCAGGTAGACGTGCACACGGGTACCCCGGCCCAACGCGGTATCCACGCCGATCTCCCCACCCGCTTGGGTGACGATGCCATAGGCGGTGGCCAGCCCCAGGCCGGTGCCCTGGCCTACCTCCTTGGTGGTGAAAAAGGGCTCAAAGAGGTGTTCGCGCACCTCTGGCGGCATGCCCTTGCCCGAGTCGCCGACCGTGAGACGTACGTACTTGGGAGCCTCGCGGCGCTTTTCCCCACTGGGCAGATCCTGAGCGCCCACCAGCCGCGTGCCCAGGGTGAGCGTGCCCCCGTCGGGCATCGCATCGCGAGAGTTCACGGCCAGGTTGAGCACCACCTGCTCGATCTGCCCGGGGTCCACGCGCACGTTCGGCAATCCCTCGGCGAGATCGAGGCGAAGGTCAATATCGTCGCCGATGACGCTGCGGAGCATGTCAGCCGTCTTGATGAGCAGGATGTTGAGGTTCACCACGTCGACGTTCATCACCCGCCGCCGGGAGAAGTCGAGTAGCTGCCGGGTGAGTTCCGCAGCGCGGCGTCCGGCCTTGAGGATCGACTCGGCATCGCGCCGCACCGGATCGCCGTCCTCCAGGGAGGTGAGCATGAACTGGCTGTAGCCGTTGATCACCGTGAGGAGGTTGTTAAAGTGGTGGGCGATGCCGCCGGCCAGCTGGCCGAGGCTCTCCAGCTTGTTCACCTGGCGCAACTGCCGCTCCAGTTCGCGCCGCTGGGTGATGTCGCGGGTAACGCCGAGGATGCGCGTCAGCCGGCCATCGCCGTTGCACAGGAAGGTCATCGTCACTTCGGCCCAGACAGTCGCCCCATCCTTCCGGTAGCACTCGACCTCTAGCGTCGCGTCGTCGCGCCCGCCGGAGGGCTGGGTGGCAACCTGTTCGACGAGCTCCCGAAGCGCCCGGGCCGAATCCGGCGTAAAGGCCTCCTCGAGAGACTGGGCCATCGCCTCCTGCACCGTGTAGCCCAGCACCCGCTCCACCGAGGCGCTGACGTACGCGAGGCGCAGGGCAGAATCCCGCGCCCAGATGATGTCCGAGACGTTCTCCGCCAGCAACCGGTAGCGCGACTCGCTCTCCGCCAGGGCATCGCTGGAGCGCCTGGCCTTGATCGCGCCGGTCACCTGGCCCGAGACGAACTCGAGGAACTCGAGGTCCTCGCGGTCATAGGCCTCGGCGCAGGCGTAGCTCTGCACGGCCATCATCCCGATCGTCTCGCCGGCCTCCGTGAGGGGCACGCCCAGCCACACCCGGGGGACGGCGCCGATGATCTGCAGGCTGCCCTCTCGCACCCGAGAGCGGATTTCGTCCTCGTGCAGGAGAAGCGCCTGCCCGCCGCGGATCACGTACTCGGTGAGCCCGCTGGCATAGGGGCGGGGCGGACGCTTCAGGCCGCCGTCGGGGTACGTCTCATCCACATAGTAAGGAAAGACGATCTGGCGGTTCTCGCGGTCGTCGATGGCCAGGTAAAAGTTGTTCGCCTCGATCAGGCGCCGGAGTTCCTGGTGGATGTAGCAGCCAAGGTCGCGGAGCCCCTCGGCGCGGCTAGCCGCCTCGGCGATGCCATAGGCCACCGCCTGCCGCTGCTCGGCGCGCAGGCGACGCTCCTCGACGGCCAATGCCGAGGCCACGATGCCCAGAAGGCGGCCATCCTCTTCGCTGGGCTCATGGTCTGCCTTGAAAAAGACAGAGAGCACGCCGAGGGCTCGCCCGCCAAGCCGGACGATCCGCCCGATGCACGTCTCTAGCCCATACTGCTGCACGTTGGGGTCGGTTCGCGCAAAGGACGAGTGCTGCAGGCGCCGCAGGACGTGGACGTCCTGGTCAGACTGGGCCAGTAGTTCGGCACACAGCGAGCCTCCTCCCGCTCCCTCCGCTGTGCTCGGCGACGCACACCACAACCCCAGCGACGAGATCAGGCCACGGCCGGCGCGCAGGTACGTGGCGCAGTCTGCGCCGAGGAGCCCGTAGGAGAGCTCGACCAGCCTGCGCATGTTCTCCTCTGGATCGGGGCCAAAGGAGAGAAAGCACTCGTTCAGCGCCATGATGCGCTCGGCGCTGCGGCTGAGAGAGGTGTCGGCGAGTGCGTGGTCGGTTACGTCGGTGGATAGAGAGGCGATCGCCCATGCCTGGCCGTCACGATCGTGCAACACGAACTTGTTCGAGAGATAGGCCCGTCGTTGGCCGCCGCCGGGAAGGGATTCCTTGACCCACAGCGGCGCCTCTGACTCGAGCAGCCGCTGTTCGGTTTCCCACAGCAGGCGGGCCACGGCGGGGTCCCACAACTCCTCGTCGGTGCGGCCCAGAATGTCATCGAGGGGCAGATCGTACAACGCGGCCAACGCGCGGTTCGCATAGCAATAGCGTCCGTAGGCGTCCTTGACGTACGCCAGCACGCCTGAGGCATCGAGGGCGTCGGCCAAAAGGTGCTGAACAAAGGGCTGCTCTGCGTCCGATGCAGCGGGTATTTCTTCGATCACCACCCGCAGCCAGGCCCCCTGGCGCTCCGCGGCCGGTGTCACGGTGATCGAGTAGGCAAGGACCACGTCCTGGCCGCCGCTGGAGCGGTAGGCGCACCGGGCGGTGATCGGCGATCCGGAGGCCGCGCACTCTTCAATGTCCGCCTGGATGGCGCGCTCCACCGCCTCGGGCAGGAGGAGCCGCGCGATCTGTCCGGCCGCCTCTGCAGCGTGGACGCACTCGATCGCGACGCGCATGCGCTCGCGGTGCCGGCCGCGCTGCGTGCTGCCCGGTTGGGATTCGTCGGGAGTGCTGGGAACGCTGCTAGGCACGGATCCGCTCTCGCCTTGTTGCTGCTATTCGGTCGTCTGCCCCACAGGGGGTGAACGCGGGACTAACGACGTCGGCTCTGGAGCCTTGCGTACGGCCTGTTGCCAGTATAGGCCGCGGGCGCCTCCAAGCCCGTAAACAGGGAGTTAAGCCCGGGTGAAACGGAGGTGAAGGGGGCCGGCAACCCGCGGCCTTGCCGCGCCCCACGCGTTGGCCTAGAATCGTGCCGTCTGCCACCGCGTCGCGCCCCGGTCCTGCAGGCGCCAAGGAGGTCTCATGGAAGCGTTTGTCGCCGCGCTCGTCCAACACGCCAGCCCCGTCGGCCAACGGGAGGAGAACCTCGCCCGCACCGTGCGCCTGGTGCGAGAGGCCGCGGGCGCTGGGGCGCGCCTGGTGGTCCTGCCGGAACTGGGCATCACCGGCCACGCCGGGCACCCGGCCATGGTCCTCGAGGCGGAACCCGTCCCCGGCGGAGCCGCCTACACGACGCTCGCGGCGCTGGCCGCCGAGATCGGCGTCTACATCAGCGCCGGCATCGCCGAAGACGATCGCGGCATCCACTATAACACCCAGTTCCTCGTAGGCCCCGAGGGCCCGATCGGCAAGCAGCGCAAGATCCACCTCTCCCGCGACGAGTACTTTTACTTTCGCGCCGGCACGCTCCTGCCGGTGCTGGAGACACCCCTGGCCCGCATCGGCACGATGATCTGCTTTGATATGCAGTTCCCGGAGACCGCCCGCTGCCTCGCCGTGGGCGGCGCCGAGATCATTCTGGCGCCCCACGCCGCGCGCTCTGGCGTGTGGGCCGATGAGGCCGCCCGTCGCCTCGCGGTGGCCCGCCAAAAGCAGTCGTGGACGATGACTCTCGCCGCCCGCGCCCACGACAACGGCACCTTTGTCCTCGCCTGCAACACGGCCGGGCGCTCGGCCGAGGACCTGGACGGCGTCGAGGCGAACCACGCCGGCGGCTGCCTGGCCTTTGATCCTTACGGCCAGCGCATCGCCGAGTCGCAGAGCGAGGACGTTTGCGAGGAGATCGTCCTCGTGCGCCTGGATGGCGAACTCGTTGCCCGTCGCCGTCGCGAGCCGTGTTTTAACCTCGAGACGCGGCGTCCCGAAGTCTATGGCGCCCTCGTGGAACCCACCGCGTAGAGTCTCAGTCTTTTAGCATCTTCGCGCGGCACTGTCAACCGCGCGGCCATCGCTCCGACGGAGGAGATCGACCATGGACCTTTCGATGACCACGGACTATGCCACGGGCACCGGATCTCCGGAGCCCTACCTGCGGCGCATCGCCGCGGCCGGGTTTACCCACCTCCACTGGTGCCACCAGTGGAACACCGACTTTCTCTACAGCCGGTACGAGATCGACCAGATCGCGCGCTGGCTCGACGAGTACGGCCTGCGCCTTCTCGACCTGCACGGGTCGGCCGGCGTGGAGAAAAAGTGGGTCTCTACCACCGAGTACGTGCGGCTGGCCGGCGTGGAACTGGTGGCCAACCGCGTGGAGATGACGGCCCGCCTCGGGGGGCGCGTGACCATCATGCACCTCCCCGCCGAGCCCACCGACGCCGACCTGGCGGAGGCCTACTGGGACACCATCCGTCGCTCGCTGGACGCGCTGGCCCCCGTCTGCCGCGGGGCGGGCGTGCGCATCGCCATCGAGAACGGCCACATGGACGTCGTCTCCCGGGTGCTCGACGAGTCCGACCCCGGCCTTGTCGGCCTGTGCTACGATTCGGGCCACGGCAACGCGAGCGGCGTCGGCCTGGACTATCT
>JAAZBQ010000111.1 GCA_012513725.1 Chloroflexota bacterium | reverse complement strand
TGCAGATCGGGTCGATCCTGCCGCCGGTGGACTGGGCGGGGGACGGTCGGGCGTGGCTGTTGCACAACACGCACCCCCAGAAGGGGGGCTTGATGGACATCCACGGGCGCCGCGGGGTGTTGTTCCCGGACGACGGGCATCCGGTGCTGTGTTCGGAGGCGGTGGACATCGACGGGGACGGGCACCAGGAGGTGCTGAGCTGGGACTTTTCCGCGATCTGGATCTACCGGGCGGACCCGGCGGTGGTGGGGGAGGCGCGGGGGTACGATAGCACCCCGGTGTACAACAACTCCAACTACCGGGGGAGATGGCTCCTGTCGAAGGACTAGACATCGGCACGGTCCCCTTCCCGAGGGCTGCCTTGGCCCTCGGGAAGGGAACCCCTCACGCGTCCACCAGGGGAGGGCAGAGAGCTCCCGCCAGTGGTCGCGGATGAGGATCCCCTCGTAGGCGATGATCACGGGGATCTCCGCGGCGCCCTCGGGGGAGAGGGCCGCGGCGATCTTTTCTCGTCCGTTCATGGCGCTCCGGGCGATTGCTGGGATGGGTGGGGGGAGTATAGCCTGTCGCCGGCCCGCTCTCCAGCGCCTGCGGCCTTAGTCCAGGATCGCGCCGCAGATGCTCCTCTCCGTTTCGGCGATCGTGCGGGCCAGGTCCGAGACGAGGAACGCCGCCACGTTCCCCGCGTCTTTGGTCGCCGGACGGCCCGTAGGCGATCGAGAGCGGTGACCCACGGGCCGGTGTCAGCCTACTCGACCAGGGGGCGCCGCTCGAGCCCCTTGGTGGCGGGGCCGTGGAGCAGCGTGCCGTCGGCCGCGTACCGGGAGCCGTGGCAGGGGCAATCCCACGATTGCTCCGCCTCGTTCCAGGTGACGAGGCAGCCCTGGTGCGCGCAGGCCGGCGCCACGGCGTGGAGCGCGCCATCGGCGGCCCGGGAGACGGCCAGGGTCTCGCCGCCCACCTTGCCAACGCGCCCCTCCCCGGGGGCCAGGTCGCTAACCTCCAACGGGGCCGCCTGCGAGATGCGGTCGCGGACCAGGTGGTCGACGTTGGACGCCCCGTAGCGCAGCACCTGGCCGACCTTGGTCAGTTGCCCCACCCGTGCCGGGTCGTACGCGGCCGCCCAGCGGTTGTGCCGCTTGAGGATGAGGTCCGCCAGGATCATGGCCGCCGCCGTCCCGTTGGACATCCCCCAACCGTCAAAGCCCGTGGCGGTGAACAGGTGCGGCGACGCGGGCGTATAGGTGCCCACGTAGGGAATCCCGTCGATGGTGCGGTTATCCTGGGTGGACCAGCGATAGTCGATGGACTCGACGGTGAACGCCTCCCGGGCAAAGGCCTCCACAGCCCGATAGTGCTGCATGGTGGGCACGCTGCTGCGTCCCGTCATGTGCTGGACCCCGCCGACGATGACGAGCCAGCCGCCGTTCTCCGGATGCGGGCGCACCGACTGGAAATCCTCGCCGGTGCTGATGAACATCCCCTGGGGCGGGGGCTCGGCAACGCGGATGCCCAGGGCGTAGGAGCGCATGGGCTCCAGCCGGGCAAAGTACAGGCCGCGGTCGAGGAAGGGATAGTGGGTGGCGACGATGACGTGGTCGGCCCGGATCCGGCCGTGGTCGGTGGTGACGACGCAGGGGCGCCCCTCGCGGACGTCGCGCGCCGTGGTGTGCTCGAATACCCGGGAGCCGTCGCCATCGACCAGGCGGGCCAGGCCGAGGAGGTACTTGCGGGGGTGAAAGATGGCCTGGTTCTCGACGCGCACGGCGCCCGCGACCTCGTAGGGCAGCGTGGTCTCGGTGACAAAGGAGGCCTCCAGACCGGCCTCGCGGGCGGCTTCCACCTCGGCGTGGATGCGGTCCAGCTCGCCGGCCTCTCGGGTGTAGGTAAAGGCCGGCATGCGATGCAGATCGCAGTCGATCCCCTGCTCTTGGACGACGGCGGCGACAAAGCGGATGGCCCCCTCGTTGGCGTCGGCGTACAGGCGGGCCCGCTCGCGATCGAACTGGGACACGATCTGCGAGTACTTGAGCCCGTGGAGCGAGGTGAGCTTGGCGGTCGTGTGCCCGGTGACGCCGGTGACGATCCGGCGGGCCTCCACGAGGGCGACGCGCAGCCCATGTTGCTTGAGTAGGTAGGCGGCTGTTACCCCGACGATGCCGCCGCCGAGGACCGCGATGTCGACGGCTAGGTCGCCATCCAGCGCCTCGTACGAGGTCTCGGGGGTGCTGGCGATCCAATACGACTGGGAGCGTTCGGGCAAGGTCATCTTTCCTCCTTGCGCTACGCGCAGGCCCTTGGGGGGCGGGAGGAGGGAGATGGCGAGCGGGGAGGGCGGGGCATGGGGCCGTAGCCACGACTGCGCCCATTCTAGCGCGCGGTACGCGGCCGTCAAGCCCTGCAGCCCGCGCCTCAGGGATGAGCCCGGCGGTAGTAGGGTGAGCGGGCGAGGAGCCAGGCACGCACCAGGGGGCGAAACGTCCGCACCATGCCGCGGCGCCAGCCGGCCAGGCGGGCCACGTCACGGCAAAAGTCGTCGTAGGTGTGGCGCTGGTAATGGAGGAGGGCCTCGCTCTCGCGGGTATCGAGCCAATCGGTGCAAAAGGGAGTCTCGGAGAATGCCGCATCGGGCAGCATCCCCACGCCCATCGCCTCCAGTGCCTTGGCCGCGATCTCGCGATACAGGAGTTGGCAGCGCGGGCCACCGCCGATGTGCAGGATGCGCCCCCAGATGGCGTCGGTGTCCAGGGCATTCGCCAGGGCCAGGCCGACGTCGTGGGTGTGGACGAACTCCATCCGCGTGGCCAGGGGCACGTCGTACATCCCGGGGTCGGCCCGCAGGGCGATGGGCATGGCGGCGGCGAAGCGCAGGATCGACCAACGCAGCCCGGAATCGCGTACCAGCGCCTCACACTCTACCTTGTGGCGGGCATAGTGCTCGGTGGGGTTCACCGGGTCGTCCACCGTGCGGGGTGGGGGCAGGTGCTGGGTGGGTCCGTACAGGTGCAACGAGGAGGCAAAGATCAGGCCCGGCGGTGTCGGCTGGGCGCGCATCGCGGCGATCAGGTTGCGCGTGCCGCCGACGTTAATGTCCCGGGCCCACGCGGGCTCCTGCTCGCAGTCGCGGCCGGTGACGGATAGCTTGGGGATCACAAAGGCCAGGTGGATGACCACGTCCTGCCCGGCGACCGCTGCGGCCAGGTCATCGGGCCGCCGGACATCGCCCCACACCACACGCGTGGGCGCCGCCACCCGACTGGCCGCCGCCGCGTTCGCGCGCGTGCGCACGTCAAAGCAGGTCACCACGTGCCCGCGTTCCGTCAGGGCCTCGCGGGCACTGGTGCCCACGTTCCCAAATGCGCCGGTCAGGAGCACTCTCATGGGATCACCTCGCTAGGTCTGGCCACCATGCGGCCCAGATTCCAGGGCACTCACCATCCCTAACACGGCCTGCTCGGCCACCTCGCCCCAGTCGGCGCCATCAGGATCGAGGAGCCCCTGGAGCACCAGCCCCACCGCCAGGGAGACGAGCAGTTGGGCGCCCACCTCCGGATCGATGGGGTGCAGCGTTCCCCGGGCGACCCCGCGGGCGATCAGGTCGGCAAAGTAGGCGCGATAGTCGCGAAAGGGGGTGACGGTCTTTTGCCACACCTCGGGATCCAGCCGTGCCTGGGACCAAAAGTCCAGCACCAGGGGCAGTTGCCCGCGAGAGTCGGCAAAGACGCGGCGCATGAGGCCGGCCATGGTGCGCAGTGCTTCGGGCACCGTCTGGGCGCGGTCGTCGATGGCGCGCAGCTGCTCTCGGATACTGGCGAGCCACCGACCGAGGAGTTCGACAAAGAGGGCCTGCTTGGAGGGAAAGTGATGGTAAAAGGCGCCTTTGGAGAGGCCTGCCTCGGCGCAGACCTGGGCGACGCTGGTCGCCTCGTAGCCCTGCCGGCCAAAGCAGGCCAGAGCCGTGTCCAGCAGGCGTTCGCGGGTCTCGACGGCGCGCTGTTGCATGGGTTGCCTCCGGCTCTTCCAAAACCGACCGATCAGTCTGAT
>JAAZBQ010000773.1 GCA_012513725.1 Chloroflexota bacterium | reverse complement strand
GGTGGAGTTGGTGGCGTGCTTGCCGCCATTCAGGATGTTCATCATCGGCACCGGCAGCACGTGGGCGTTCGCCCCGCCGAGGTAGCGGTACAGGGGGATGTCCAGCGCGCTCGCCGAGGCCCGCGCCACGGCCAGCGAGACGCCGAGGATGGCGTTGGCGCCCAGGTTGCCCTTGTTCGCCGTGCCGTCCAGCTCGATCATCAGGTTGTCGATGGCGATCTGGTTCAGGGCATCCATGCCCACGATGTGGTCGGCGATGGTCTCGTTCACGTTCTCGACGGCCTTTTGCACACCCTTGCCGCCGTAGCGGTCGGGATCGCCGTCGCGCAGTTCGACGGCCTCGTGGACGCCCGTCGAGGCGCCAGAGGGCACCGCCGCCGTGCCAAAGCCACCGGACATCAGGGAGACGTCCACCTCGACGGTGGGGTTGCCCCGGGAATCGAGGATCTCGCGCGCGCGAATGTCCGAGATGATCGTCATGTGCCTGTTCTCCTTTTGCTCACCACGCCGGGCACTGGCCCGGCGCTGGCTCGATAAGAGCCTCTCAACGAGGAGAGGCTCTTGGATGATGCGCGTATCGGTGCCGCTGGTAGGAGCGGATACTACTTGAGGATCAGGCGCATGTCAACCGCCACGGCCCCCTCGCCCTCGTCGCGCACGAGGAGCGGGTTGATGTCCAGCTCGGCGATCTCGGGAAAATCGGTCACCAACTGGGACACGCGCAGGATGGTGTCGGCGATGGCCTCCAGATCGGCCGGCGCCTGGCCCCGCACGCCCCGGAGGAGGGGATAGGAGCGGATCGACTCGATCACCTTTTGCGCCTGGAACGCCGACATCGGCGCCACCCGGAAGGCGACGTCCTTGAGCACCTCGACATAGATGCCGCCCAGGCCGAACATCACCAGCGGGCCGAACTGCGGGTCGCGGTTCATGCCGATGATGATCTCGCGGGCGTTCTGCACCATCTCTTGCACCTGGGCGCCCCAGATGGTGGCATTCGGCATGTGCTCCTTCGCCCGGGCCACCAGGGTGTCAAAGGCCTGCCGGGCCTCGTCGTCGCTCTTGACGCCAACGATGATGCCGCCGACATCGGACTTGTGCAGGATGTCGGGAGAGGCAATCTTGAGCACCACCGGGTAGCCGATCTCGCGGCACAGGCGCACGGTCTCATCGGGCGTGGCGCCCACGTCCGACTTGGGCGTGGTGATGCCGTAGGCCTTGAGGATCGCCTGGGCCTCGGTGTCGCCGATCGTCGTGCGGCCGTCCTCGCGCACCGTGCGGAACAGCGCGGCCACGGCGTCCTTGTCCACCTCAAACGTGGGCGGCTCTCCCTCGGGCTGCTCGAGCCAGCGGGTGTAGCGGAGCATGGCGCCAAAGGCGCCCACAGCGCGCTCGGGGAAGGGATAGTTGGGCACGTGGTGGGCCGAGAGGACGTCGATACCGGTCTGGGCGTCCTGTTTGCCCATCCAGCAGCCGAGGACCGGCTTGTCGTACGACTTGGAAATCGTCGCGAACTGCTCGGCGGTGCCAGGGATATCGGTAGCAGTCTGCGGGGTGACGATGACCATCACGCCGTCAACGCCCTCGTCCTTGAGCACCTGCTCGATGGCCTGGGCGTAGCGGTCGGCCTTGGCGTCGCCCAGGACGTCCACGGGGTTGTGGATGTTGGCAGCGGCCGGGAGCACCTCGGAGAGGGACTGTTCCGTCTCCGGGCGGAGCGTGGCGAGCACCAGGCCGTTACGCTCCAGGGCATCGGTGGCCATCACGCCGGGGCCGCCCGCGTTCGTGACGATGGCGATGCGGTTGCCCTTGAGTGCCGGCTGGTAGGCAAAGGCGGTGGAAAAGTCGAACAGATCCTGCACCGAATCGGCCCGCAGGACGCCGGCCTGGGCGAACGCCGCGTCGTACGCCGCGTCGGAGCCGGCCAGGCTGCCCGTGTGCGAGGAGACCGCCTTGGAGCCCGAGGCCGTCCGCCCCGACTTGACGGCGACCACCGGCTTGCGCCGGGCCGTCTCGCGGGCCACGCGGATGAACTCCTGCCCATCGCGCAGGCCCTCGATGTAGCCGATGATGACGTTCGTGTCGTCGTCCCCGGCCCAGGCCTGCATGAGGGCCACCTCGTCCACGTCGGCCTTGTTGCCCAAGGAGACAAAGTGCGAGAACCCGATCCCCTCGGCCACCGCGTGATCCAGGATGGCCGTGCACAGGGCGCCCGACTGGCTCATGAATGCGATGGAGCCGCGCTCGGGGGTGGCCGCAGCAAAGGACGCGTTCATCGACGCGCCGGTCTCGATGATGCCCAGGCAGTTCGGGCCAATGATGCGCATGCCATAGCGCTGGGCGATCTCCAGCAGGTCGCGCTCCATCTGCGCGCCCTCGGGACCCGCCTCCTTGAACCCGGCGGTGATGATCACCGCCCCCTTGACCCCCTTCTTGCCCGATTCCTCGAGGACGCCGGCCACAAACGCCGCCGGCACCAGGATGACGGCCATCTCCACGGGGCCGGGAACGTCCAGGATAGAGGCGTAGGCCTTGATGCCCCGAATCTCTCCGCCGCGGGGGTTGATGGGGTACAACTCCCCGCCGTAGCCACTTGACTGTAGGTTGGCAAGCACGTCGTGCCCCAGCTTGCCTGGCGTCGCCGATGCACCGATAACCGCGACGCTTGCAGGATCGAAAAACATGTCCAACATTGCCATCTCCCTTGAGAGCCGAATGCCTATCCGCGCTATCATATAGCCGATGTGCCGCGGAGGCAAGTGCGCGCCGAGCGGCCTGGCGCGTTCGGCCATGGCCCCCTGCTCCCCGCCCCTCCCGATCGGGCGCCCCCACGGCGGGGGCAAAGTCGGAGCCATGCCGCGCGACCCTGGCGCCCGTGCTGCGTAGAGTGTACAGATAGGTGGCTCTCGTGCCATCCGGGCCGCCCGTTGAGGATTGTGGAGGAATGGGACCATGTTGGAGCGCATCACCCGCAGGTTGCCCCGCTTCTTGCGCCTGGACCATCGCGTGTACCATGAGATCGCCGACGACGACCGCGCCACGTTGGAGGCCGCGCTCATCGCCCTACTGGCCGCTGCGCTCTCGGGCGTGGGGGGGCTCCTGACCCGGGGGCCGCTAGAGTTCCTCACGTGGCTGGTCGCCGGCGTCCTGGTGAACTGGCTGCTGTGGAGCTTTGTCGCACGGGTGGTGGGTGCCGTCGCCTACCATAGCGTGGCCCCCTGGGCGCAGGTGGCCCGGGTGCTCGGCTACGCCGTAGCCCCCCTGGCGCTGGGGCTGTTTGGCTTCTTGGGCTTTGGCCTGCGCCTGGTGGCCTGGGCGCTTTCCCTCTACTATGGCTTTTTTGCCGTGCGGGAGGTAATGGGCCTCCGTACGGAGGCCGCCGTGGTGACCATCGCCACGAGCTCCCTCGCCGTGCTGGCCATCAACGCGGCGGTGCAGCTGCTCCTCTGACGCGGTGACGCGGTGCGGTGGCTGGCGACGTCCACGAAAATCGGGCCCGTTTGCGCGTTGACACCCGCCGGCACTGCGCCTATAATGGCCTCAACGACTTTGCACTTCACCCAGCGTGAGGAGGGGCCCGGATGTCTCCCGATTCAACCCAAGATCTCTGGCCCAAGTGGATGTGGGTAGCCGTTCCGGTCCTGGTCGTGGTCGTCGTTGCTGGCCTTTGGTGGGCCATCTTTGGGGGCGATAACGAGGAGCAGATCGCCTCGGCCACCGCGACGCCCACCATGCGGCCGATTTCCGGCCAGCCGACCCAGGCGCCCACCCTCCGGCCCACACTGCCCATCCTGATGGCGACCGCTACCAGCGACGCCTCGGTATTGCCCACTGTCGCTCCGCCCACCCAGGAGACGGTCCAGACGCCAACCGCCCAACCCACGGCAACCGGCGGGATGGCCGTCGGTGATCGCGTCCAGGTGACCGGCGCCAACGGCGTGCTGAACATGCGCGATGGGGCGGGCACGGGGTTCAAGATCGTCGGCTCGCTCCGGGATGGTGCGATCGCCGAGATCCTCGACGGCCCCAAGGAGGCTAACGGCTACACCTGGTGGCAGGTGCGCAACGACGCCGGGGTGACCGGTTGGGCCGCCGGAGATTGGCTGAAGAAGGTCGACTGACGGCGAGCAGACGCCGGATTCGCAGACCGGGACCGAGCCCATCGAGCGGCTCGTCCCGGTCTTTGCGTTCGACCATGTGCCGCGGAAAAGGAGCATCATGACTGAGGATGTCGCCCCTGGCGAAACCCGGCCGATGGAGGACGTTGCGGCCCGCGCGGCCCACCTCCGGGGCCTGTTGCACTACCACTCCTACCGCTACCACACCCTGGACCAGCCCGAGGTCTCCGATGCCGAGTACGACGCCCTGATGCACGAGCTGCGGGCCATCGAGGAGGCGCACCCCGAGCTGGTCACCGCCGACTCGCCCACCCAGCGCGTGGGCGCCGAGCCCCTCGGAGAGTTCGTCCGCGTGGCCCATCCCCACCCGATGACCAGCCTGACGGACGCCTTTTCTCGAGGGGAGGTGCTGGCCTGGCGCGACCGGGTGCTGCGGCTCCTGCCGGACGACGCAGAGGTCGCCTACGTCGCCGAACCCAAGATCGACGGCCTGGCCGTGGCGCTCACCTACGAGGAGGGCCGCCTGGTGCGAGGCGCCACCCGGGGCGACGGTGTGCACGGCGAGGACATCACCGCCAACGTGCGCACCATCCGCAACATCCCCCTGCGCATCCCGGTATCGGGCGAGGGCGATCCTCCGCCGGTGATCGAGGTGCGCGGCGAGATCTATATGCCCCGTGATCTCTTTGAGCAGATGAATGCGGATCGTGTGGAGCAAGAGTTGGAGCCCTTTGCCAACCCCCGGAACGCTGCGGCGGGCTCGGTGCGGCAGCTCGATCCGCGCATCACCGCCCTGCGCCCGCTGCGGCTCTTTGCCTATGCGGTGGGATACATCGACGACGGCGTACCGCTGGCCACCCAGTGGAAGGGGCTGAACTACCTCCGCGACCTGGGCTTTCCCGTGAACGACGACATCCGCCTGTTCTCCGATTTCGATCGCGTACTGGCCTACGCCGAAGAGTGGATGGACAAGCGCGACGAGATGAACTATGAGGCGGACGGGATGGTCATCAAGGTGAACGACCTGGCCACCCAGCAGCGCCTCGGCGTGGTGGGTAATGCCCCCCGCTGGGCGATCGCGTTCAAGTTCCCGGCCCGCGAGGCGACGACCCGCCTGGAGGATATTGGCGTGAACGTCGGGCGCACGGGCGTGCTCACCCCCTATGCCATCCTGGAGCCGGTGCGCCTGGGGGGTGTGACCATCCGCCAGGCCTCGCTGCACAACTTCCAGGACCTGGCCCGCAAGGACCTGCGGGTGGGCGACGTCGTCGTGGTGCGCCGGGCGGGGGACGTCATCCCCCAGGTGACCTCGCCGGTGGAGGCGCTGCGCACGGGAGATGAGGTGCCCTACGAACGCCCCACCGCGTGCCCCGTCTGCCACGAGCCGGTGGTGCAGGAAGAGGGCGCCGTGGCCGTCTACTGCGCGAATGCCGCCTGCCCGGCCCAAGTGGTGCGCCGCATCGAGCACTGGGTCTCTCGGGGGGCCATGGACATCGACGGCTTTGGCACCCGCCTCTCCGAGGACCTGGTGGCCCAGGGGCTCCTGGGCGACGTGGCGGACCTCTACATCCTCCGGGTGGAGGACCTCCTGCCCCTGGAGGGCTTTGGCGACAAGCGGGCGGCGAACCTGGTGGCTGCCATCGACGCCAGCCGCGACCGGCCCCTGTGGCGCGTGCTCACCGGGCTCGGCATCCGCGGCGTGGGCAGCAAGGTTGCCCAGTCGCTGGCCCAACACCTGCACTCCATCGACGCGCTGATGGCGACATCGGCCGAGACGCTGGAGGAGATCGCCGGCATCGGCGGGGTGCTTGCCAAGTCGGTGGAAGCGTTCTTTTCCCTGGGCCACAACCGGGAGTTAGTCGACAAGCTCCGCGAGCGGAACGTGCGGCTCTCCGACGAGGCAGAACGGGAGGAAGCGGGGCCCCGGCCGCTGGACGGGCTGACGTTCGTCATCACGGGCACCCTGCCCACCATGAGCCGCGAGGCAGCCAGCGCACTGATCGCCGCCCAGGGCGGCCGGGTCACCGGGAGCGTGTCCAAGAACACTAACTATCTCCTGGTGGGCGACAAGCCGGGCGGCTCCAAGTACGACAGGGCGCGCAGCCTGGAGGTGCCGATCATCAGCGAGGAGCGCCTGCGGGAGATGATCGCCGGCGACAGCCCAGCCCCGAGCGATGCATCGCCCGCCCCGCAACTGGACCTGGGGATCTAGCCGAGGCGCCGTGAAAGATCCTGCCGCTGTGAGCGGTTCAGTCGAGAGCCAGCGCCTGGGGCGTGCCTTGCAGGCGATCCGCACCGGGCGAGAGCACGCCGCCCAGATCGCCGCCTGGCGCCTGCTGCCCGAGGCGCCCCCCGCCTATGGCGAGATCCCCCCGGCGCTGGACCCGCGCCTGGCCGAACGCCTGGCGGGTTGGGGCGTCCCGCGGCTCTACGCCCACCAGGCGGAGGCCGTAGGGGCCGCGCTCGCCGGGCGGGACGTCGCCGTGGTGACTCCCACCGCCTCGGGCAAGACGCTGTGCTACAACCTCCCCGTGCTCCAGGCGCTCCTGGAGGACCCCCTGGCGCGCGCCCT
>JAAZBQ010000772.1 GCA_012513725.1 Chloroflexota bacterium | reverse complement strand
TGAAGCGCTCAGCCGGTGTGTCTCCGCATCGTACAGCCACGACGCTAGGGGATAGGGCCCGTCTCCTTCGCCTGGCCGGCCTGACAGCCGGTACCATGCCCACTGCTGCACCAGCCTATAGTCATCCACGGGATACCCGGTGTCGACGTCCCTCTCGTTCATGAGGACATCAAACGCGCGGTTCATATAGTCCACCACCTCGGGCGCGCCGAAACCGGCATAGTTGTCGGGTATGAGTACACCAAACTCACTGACGATGAGTGGCCGGTCTTGGTACCCTCTCGTCGCCATCCAGAGACGAAAGTCTACCAGGAACGATCGGAACAACTCGATGCTTATGGTGTCTTCCACTTCTATCAGGAGGCCTTGGGTGGCTTCGAGTCCGGGAGGAATCAGGGCGCCCCACATCTGGTCTTCTTCGTCCTCACGCAGCGGATAGGCATGAATCGCCCACACGTCCACAGGCATGGCCCTGCCGTGTGCTGCATAGTACGCATCCAGAACGCGGTCCAGGTACTCGAGCCGCAAGGGCGTGGGCTGGACGATCTGCCCGGCGGCGATGAGGGCCGTCGGGTCTAGAGTCTTGATCAGATCGTAGAGGTAGGCATAGGCCGCGGCATAGGCCTCGGGCACGAGGTCGTCCTGCCAGTCCTTGCGATCGGGCTCGTTACCGATGAACCAGACAGTGCCCGGATGCGCGGCAGCTGTTGCCGCGATCGTGGCTTCGTCTGTACCACGTAGTGCAAAGCCCGTCTCCCCGACTTGGCGAAGCCGTACAGTAGGATAGTACTCTACGCCTTGAGGACGAGCGGCGTCGGGTCGGGCGGCCCAATCCCAGTACCACCCGGCCCCAAGTTCCTGGGCCGAGTACTCCTCTACATCGTACGGGCGGGGAGCACCGACGCCAAAGCGGGAATAGGTCACTGCGGGGGCCGCATACCGGGAGGCGACCATGGGCAGCGACACGGTGGTCCAGCCGGCCATGGGCTGAGGGGCCATCGGCCCCTCAGCCAAGACGCTGGCAGACGCCACCAGGAGTGCTACGGCCAGGATCGGGGCCAACATCCCCCTACCCAGTCGCGGCCCGCGCAGACGCCTGGGCATCTATGCCCCCTCCACAAAGACGGGATCTTGGTCCACGCTGACGCTGATCTTCCCGTCTGCCAGCCCGTCCGGCCCATCTGCCGCGGGGCCCAGCGACTCTCCGCACATGCCCGTCACGTTGCCATGGTTCGAGGGCAAGGTCACCGTGTGCGTCCCGCCATCGAGGCTCCAGAGGACAAAGAGTGGCTTGCCCGCACGCGTGCGGAACTCGTAGCCCTCGACGCCCTGGCTCTCCAGCCCGAGGCTGCCGACGTAGGTTGCGCCACCGAGCTTCAGGGTAGCCGTCCGGAACGCCTGCAGGCCGAGCTTGGGCTGCAACTCTTGCGTGACCAGACCATAGTGCTCGAACGGAGCCGTGGAGAGGTTCTTCCAGGTCCACCAGATCATGACGTCCATCCCCGCGGCTAGGGAGCGGGTGGCGGTCATGGTGATGTAGCGTGCCTGGGTGATCGGTGTAGGCGTGGGGTCGTACGGCTTGGGCTCGCTGGAAGCGCCCACCTCGGTGCAAATGATGGGCTTGTCGCCGTAGCCTCTCTCGGCGAGCTTGCGGCGTAGCACGTTCACCTTGCCGATGATGTCGTGCCCTTCTACTTCCCAGATATCCGCATACTCGGGATAGTAGTGAAAGTTGAACACGTCGAAATAGTCGCCGCCGCCGTTGGCCAGGACGTCGTCGAGGAAGGGCTTATAGAAGCCCGAGCACGTCTCCGGGGTGTTCACACAGGCGTCGTCGGCAAACATGTCGTAGGCGATCCCGCCGAACACCAGTTGTGCCCGGGGGTTGGCCTCCTTGAGCGCCGGGTACACCACCTTGAGCATGTCGGCGTACTCTTTGCCATAGAGGCCCCAATATGGGCCGGCCTTGGGCGACTCGGCCTGGGCCATGCCCGCGTTGTCCGGCTCGTTGTACAGCTCATAGTGGGTGATCCACGGGTACCGCGAGGCCATGTCGGCGATGAACCGCGCAAAGTCCGCATAGTGTTCCGGCTTGATGGGGCCGTTCGAGTACCAGTGCTCGCCATCGGCCGACCGCATCGAGGCCCACTCGGGATTCGACACGATCGTGGCGATCACGTTCAGGCCCAGGTGGCGCGCTGCCTCGGCGGATGCATCGGTGCTTGCCCAGTTGTACACGGGATCCTCGCCCGGCACCGGCTTCTGGGGTTGCCTACTCCGCCAGCCGATCTCCCAGCGGATCCAGGACATGCGCGACTCCCGGACCAGACTGTGCGAGATGGCGCTATCGGCCAGCGAGCCGTACATCTGCGTGCCCAAGAGGTGGGTGCCGACGTTCTCCAGGTTGGCCATGACCATGGGGACGGATACGGTAAAGGTGGGATCGGGCTCCTGGGCCGCGACGTCGGCGGGTTGGGCCAGCGGCAGTGCCGCGAGGGCTGCACAGCCGAGCACCAGCAGCAGTGTGCGTATGAGGCGGTGAGGATGGTGTAAAGTGTTCACTGGTGACGCTCTCCTAGGGGTAGACCAATTGGCGGATCAACGAGTGCATTACCTGAAGACGAGGGGCAACCAGGTCCGCTCAAAGTAGGGTGACTGCCAGCGCATGATCTGGTCGGCTCCCGGAGCCGCGATCCAGGCGCTACCCTCCGAGTCGACGGCGATCCCGGCGGGGGCAGGCGACGTCCCCGGCAGCCGGAACTCCTGAAGATCGCGAAAGGATGTCGCGCTCAGCCGACCGACGCGCTGGCCACTCGCCTCGGTGAACCACACATAGCCGCCCCACGCGTCGATGCCGTACGGGCGGCTATCGGCATGGGGCAGTGCACGCCAGTATATGATAGATAGGGTGGAGGGATTCCACGAGCCGATCCGGTTGCCGGCGATGTCGGTGAACCACGGATACCCCCCTGACATCGCCAGCGACCATGGCTCGCTTCCGGCGCCGGTCTGCACGGGGAC
>JAAZBQ010000771.1 GCA_012513725.1 Chloroflexota bacterium | reverse complement strand
GCCCCGGAGCCCCACCGCCGGGCGTTCGAGGCGCTGGGGTACGCCTGGAGCGAGGTGCCCGGCGATCGGGACGCGTTCCTCGCGGCCGTGCGCGAGTCCCTGGCCGCGGACAGGCCCGTCATCGCGTTCGGGATCGTCGGCCCGCCGGAGGCCTGCCTGATCACGGGCTATGACCGGGGCGGCGACGTCCTGCTCGGCCGGTCCTTCTTTCAGGACGTTCCCGACCTGGCCGGCGCGGCCGGGACCGAACCCTCGGGGTATTTCCGCCAGGAGCGCTGGCACGCCGAGACGGACAACCACGCGGGGTTCGCCGCGCTGGTGGTCGGCGAGCGCGGTCCGCGGCCCGACGCGCGCGAGGTGCTGGCGTCGGCCCTGGAGTGGGCCGTCCGCCTGGAACGGACGCCCCTGTGGGAGGGTATTCCAGAGCACGTCTGCGGGCTGGCGGCCTATGAGGCCTGGGCGGACGGCCTGGCCATCGCGGCCGACTATCCACCGGGGGACGCCCAGGTGCTCGGTCTCCGCCAGATGGTTCACGCCGATCAGACGACGATGCTCGTGGAGCGCCGCGACGCCGCCCGCTTTCTGCGGCGCATGGCCGACGCGGCCCCCGAAGCGGGTGCATCGCTCTGCGCCGCCGCCGACGCGTACGAGGAGGTCGCCAACCAGGCGCCCGGCGTCTGGCTGTGGGGGTGGGGCTTTGACATCGGGCCGGAGGTGGGACGCGACCTGGCCAAGCCCGGCGTGCGGGAGGGTATCGCAAAGCATGTCCGCAAGGCCCAGGAGGCCGAGGAGCGTGCGGTCGAACACCTGGAGCAAGCGCTGCAGGACCTCGCGCGTTCATGACGCTTTGGCGAGAACGTGTGCTGCTGCAATGCTCGTCCGGGCAGCGAGCAGCGTGAAGGAGCATCCTCCGGAGGAGCATGGTCGTGGAGCCTACCTACATCGACCAACCTGCGTTTACCATCCTGGGCGTCGTGGCCAGCGCGGCGCCCGGCAGCCACGACTATGAGCGCCTGTGGCTCGCGTTCGATGCCCTGGCCGAGCACGTCCGCCCCCTGAGCGCGGACGGCTGCTACTATGGCGCGCACGTGCCGGGGGCCTCGCCGGACGTGGTGGACTATGTGGCGGGGATGGCGGTAGCGGACGGCGTCGCCGACGCGGTCGGGCTCGTTGCCCGCGTGGTGCCCGCCTCGCGGTACGCCGTGTTCCCCTGCACCGTGGCTACCATCCCCCGGACGTACGCGCACATCCAACGGGCTTGGCGGCCACCGGAGGGCTATGCCATCGACCACACCCGCGCGGACCTGGAGGTGTACTCGCCGGCCTCGGCAGGCCCCGATGCTCCGGTGGAGATCCGCGTGCCGTTGTGTCGTACCGGGTCCTGATCGGTTCCGAGGCGAAGGAGGTTCTGCATGGGAAGCGTGCATCTAGACCCGGGACGGCTAGACCCGGGACGGCTCGTGCCCGAACGCCTTGTCCTGGAGAATGTGCCCCAGGTGGCCTTTTACGGCGGGGGCAAGCGCTGCCCGGAGGACATCTGCTGGCCGTCGGCGCTGCGGGCGGCCCTCGAGTACCTGGGCGATCCGCAGGTGGGGTGCAACGCGTGCCGCACCCACGCCGCGGATGGCGACATGCACCTGGGCTGCTCCTACGCGCTCCACCTGGTGACCTCGGGGCTGGCCTTTCAGCAGCTGTGGCGCCCGGGCGACTGGGAGTACGCCGACGACGTCCCCCGGATGACGCCGGAGCCGCTGGGGCCCTACCGGCACGCCCTCGAGGCGATGGGCTACTCTTTTGAGGTCCTGGCCAACCCCGCGACCACGAATCCCCTGGCGCTCCAGTCCGCGCTGGCGCCGGCCGGCGACGAGGCAGCCTTTCGCTCCCGTATCGCCGAGAGCCTGCGCGCGGGCCGGCCCGTCGTGGCCCTCGGCGTGGTGGGCCCGCCCGAGTCGGGCCTGGTGGCAGGCTATGACGAGGGGGGCGACGTCCTCATCGGCTGGTCGTTCTTCCAGGGCTTCCCCGAGATGAACGACGGCGTCGCGTTCGAGCCCAACGGCCAGTACCGGGTGCAGAACTGGTTCCCCAAGACCGCGGCCATCATCACCCTCGGCGAGCGGGGCGAGCGACCGCCGCTCAAGGACACGCTACGGGCGGCCTACCGCCGGGCCGTGGCGCTGGTGCGCACGGAGGATCTGTACGGTTACTTGGGCGGGCTGGCGGCGTTCGAGGCCTGGGCCGAGGCCATGGAGGACGACGCGAACTGGCCCGAGGACGCGGCCGTGCGCCGGGCGCGCTACGATCGGCATCAGACCACGGTGGGCAACGTGGCCGAGGGGCGCTGGTATGCGGCGGTCGCCATCGCGGCGCACGCCATGGCCTGTGACGAGATCGCCGCGCCCGAACAACTCCTGGCGGCGGCCTCCTGCTATGCCCGGATGCACCGGCTGATGTGGGACGTGTGGGGCTGCGCTGGAGGGATCGGCGGCGATGATGCCAAGGTCGCCGAGGGCACCACGCCCGAGGCCCGCCGGCGGATCGCCGCGCTCCTGCGCGAGGCGCGCGACGCCGACGCCGCCGCGGCGGAGCACCTGGAGCGCGTAGCGGGGTAGGCACTATCCTGTCGTGGGGCTGACTGCGGAGGACCCCATCCCGGAGGGTGCCTGTCGGCGTTGCAGAACCATCCCGGAAGGCAAGGCACCTTCCGGGATGGGGAGCGTGCCTCCGGCAAGGTTCGGACTAGGTCGTCGCTGTCTTGCCGTCACGCATGCGTTCCGCCTCGGCGCGGGCGGCCTCGGCGGCCATGCGACTCTCCTCGACGTCGGCCCCGGCGGTCAACCGGAACCAGTGCACGTCGTGGTCGCCCATCACCCGGGCCAGCTCCTCCCAGATCTCCCGGTTCTTCACCGGGCGGCCGTCCTTGGTCCGCCACCCACGCCGCTCCCAGGCGGCCAGCCAGCGGGTGGCGCCCTCCAGGACGTAGGATGAGGTGGTGTACACCGCGACCGACGAGCGCTCCCGCAGGGTGCGCAACCCGGCGATCGCGGCCCACAGCTCCATGGCGTTGGAGGTGGCCGATTCCCAACCGCCGGAGACCACCCGCGGCTCGCCGCTCTCGGGCGCCACGGTCGCCGCGTACCCCGCCGGCCCCGGCACGCCGAGGGCGCAGCCCCGGGCGTAGACGCTGACCGCCGGGAGCGACTCGGCCTCCTCGGCGGTCTGGCCCACGGCCGGGCGGCCGGGGCGGTCGCCACGGGCCAGCGCCTGGCGTGCCTCGGTGGCCAGGGCGTCGGCCCGCTCGTTCAGCGGGTCGCCCCGGTGGCCGCGAACCCAATGCCAGTCGACGTCGTGGCGAGCCGACTCGCGGAGGAGGGCCTGCCAGAGGTCCACGTTCTCCACCGGCGCGCCGTTGCGCTTGCGCCAGCCGTGGGCCCGCCAGCCCTCCACCCACTCGGCGATCCCCCGGCGCAGGTATTGGGAGTCGGTGTGGAGGTGGATGCGGCAGCGTTTGCGGAGCAACCCCAGCGCCGAGATCGCGGCGGTCAGCTCCATGCGGTTGTTGGTGGTGGCGGGATCGGCGCCGCTGATCTCCTTCATCTGCATGCCGGAGACCAGCACCGCGCCCCAACCACCCGGTCCGGGGTTGGGGTCCGCGCCGCCGTCCGTATAGATCGTTACCTCGGGAAGGTCGCTCAATGTCCTGTTTCCTCATGCTTACCACGGATGTCAGGGACGAACGGATTCCACGGAGAGGGAACGACGAGCGGTTGCGTTCGACCGCCCTTACCGTTCCCCTCTACCTCCGTGAAATCCGTCCCTCCGTGGAATCCGTGGTAGGCTTACATTCGTTTGTCTACAGAAGCGCGCGCCAGAGGGCGGGAACGCTCCGGTGCGGGGCGCCTTCGGCGATCATGTCGGCCAGGGTCTGGCGGCCGATCTTGTCCATGAGCGCCTCGGCCGCCTGCATCACCTCGATGGTGGCGGCCTGCACCCCCACGACGTCGTCGCCGGAGCGGGTGAGGACGTCGTAGCAGAGCCAGCCCTCCCAGTCCGCGCGGTCCAGGTAGTAGAGGGTCTCCACGAGGTCCCAAACGTTCACCGAGCCGGGGATCATGTCCCAATCCCACTCGCGGCCGTTGTCGTTGAAATGCATGTAAAAGAGGCGCTCCGCCTCGAGGGCCAGCGCAGTGGTGGCAGCGGGGGCCTCTTTGGCCACCAGGGCGTGACCCATGTCGTAGGTGATGCCGACGTTCTCCCGGCCGACCTGGTGGCACAGGTGCAGCGCCCGGCCCGTGTCGGCCAGGATGCAATAGTTGCGCTCCTCGCTGGGCTTGAACTCCATGCTCACCCGCACGTCGGCGCGGTGCCCGGCGCCCTCGCGGATGCCCT
>JAAZBQ010000110.1 GCA_012513725.1 Chloroflexota bacterium | reverse complement strand
GCCCTGCTCACCATCATCACCCTCCTCTTTGACGCCGCCGAGCGTGACCGGGCGAACGGGCTGGCGGGATCGGCGACGGGGGTGGCCATCCTGATCGTCTCGGCCATCAGCGGGTTCCTGGTGGGCACCGCCGGGATGGTGTGGGTGTTCATCTTGGGGATCGTGCTGACCGTCGCGACGCTCCTGCACCTCCTGACGCTGCCCATCCCAGAGGGTGCGACGGAGGGTGCGGCGGGCGATCCGCCGCGGGTGGACGTGCGCGGCACGTTCGTCGCCGTCGCGGCGGTCCCGGGGCTCCTGGCGCTGATCCTCTTCACCACGATCAACAATCTGCTAGGGGGCGTGTTCGCCGGGCTCCTGGATGCCTATGGGCTCTCCCTCATGGCCGTCGAGGCGTGGGGGGTGCTGTTCGCCGTGGTGAGCGCGGGGTTTGTCCTCGGCGGGCTGGCCGTCGCCCGCTGGGGACTGGGGAGCAATCCCGTGCGGACGTTGTTCGTCGGCAACGTGGTCCTGTGGGCGATTGCCGCCCTCTTTACGATACAGCCCTCCATCGTGCTCCTCACGGCCGGGATGCTGGGCTATATGAGCGCCGTGCCGTTCATCGAGGCGGCCGAGCAGACCATCGTCCAGAAGGTGGTGCCTCCGGAGCGCCAGGGGCGGGTGTTCGGCCTGGCCCAGAGCATCGAGCAGGCCGCCACGCCGGTGGCGACTTTCCTGATCGGCCCCATCGCCGAACTCCTCTTTATCCCCTGGATGACCACGGGGCGCGGGACGGAACTCATCGGCGACTGGTTCGGCACAGGCGCCAGCCGAGGGATCGCCCTGGTGTTCACCGTCACGGGAGTCGTCGGCTTGGTGCTCACCCTCGCGGCGATGCGCACGCGCTACTACCGGCTGCTCGCGGAGCGGTACGTGGAGGGCTGAGCCCCTACCTTCCCGGAAGGTGCCTTGCCTTCCGGGAAGGTTCCGGAATGCGCTTGCGGTCTTGATGAGCCTGCAAGCAGCGACGTCGTCGCTATGCGAGCGACTCTCGGGGATAAGGCCTACATCCGTCTAAAACAGCGCCGCGGCCACCTTGCGGACGCCCTCGACCACCAGGTCCGCATCCTGGGGGGTATAGTTCTGGTCGATGTGCATCAGGATGGCCCGCCCGAGGTAATCCAGCGTCTGCGGGCACTGGTCCGGCGAGTAGCCCTGGATCCTCCCCTTGTAGAACGGGCTCTTCCACGGCGCGCGGCGATCGGGCGCCAGGCCGCTCATCATAAAGGGCCAGTTCTTGTAGATGTGCCGGTCGGGGATGGTGTTGTCGTACATCGTGCCGCAGGCGATGTTCTCGGCGTTCAGCGCGGCGCTAAAGCGCTTGGCGCACTCGGCGTCGGGGACGAAAAAGCCAAAGGTGATGGCACAATCCCCCTCGGGATCCGGCACATCCTGCAGGGTGATGCCCGGCACCCCTTTCAGCCCGTCGACGATGCGCTTCTTGATGCCCCGGAAGATGGCCAGAAGCGGCTCCAGCCGCCCGCACTGGGCCCACACCAGCGCGGCGGAGAGCTCCGACAGGCGATAGTTCTCGCCCGAGAGGACGAAATCGTACTTTTTGGTGCCCTCACCCTCCCAGAAGCGCGCCGCGGCGTCGTGGTGCATCCTCGCCCGGTCGTAGAACAGCTCGTTGTCGGTGACGATCAGCCCCCCCTCGCCGGAGGTGATGATCTTGTACTGCTGGAAGGAAAAGCAGCCCATGTCTCCCAGGGAGCCCAGCGGCCGACCCTTGTAGGTGCCACCGTTGGACTGGGCGACGTCCTCGACGACGACCAGGTCGTGCTTGTGGGCCACGGCCATGATCTCGTCCATCCGGGCGGGCACGCCCCGCATGTGCACGGGGATCACCGCCTTGGTGTGGGGCGTGATCTTGGCCTCGAAATCGGCCGGGTCGAGGTTCAGCGAATCGTCCACCTCGGCCAGCACCGGCACGCCCCCCGCGCCGATGACCGCCGCCGCCGTGGCCACAAAGGTGTGCGCCGGGATGATCACCTCATCGCCCGGGCCCACATCGACGCCGAACATCGCGGCGATGAGCGCCGCGGTGCCGCCGTTCACCGCCAGGGCATAGCGGCTGCCGAGCCGCTCGCGGTACCAGTTCTCCACCTTGGCGGCCTCGGATTCCTCGGCGCCCGGGGAGAGAAAGCGGAACAGCCGCCGCTTGCGGAGGACGTTCAACACCGCCTCCGTCTCGCGCTCGTCTATCACCGCCGCGCCGTGGAACCCGCCGCGCAGGCGCTCGGGCCGGACGGGCACGCCACCGTCGATCGCCAGTTTGCTCGCCATGGATGGTCCTCCTCACGATGGATTTCGGTCGACGGACATAGGATAGCGAATAGCCTACTCGCGGTGCGATGGGAGCGCGGCGGCGATGGCGCGGACGTGCTCCGGTCCGCTCCCACAGCAGCCGCCGATGATCCGCGCGCCCAGGTCCATGTAGCGCCGGGCGTGTGCGGCCATCTGCTCCGGGGTGACGTCCCAGACGGTTTGCTCCCCGGCCACCTGCGGCACGCCGGCGTTGGACTTGGCGGCCAGTGGCACGGTGGCCACCCCCGCCATGCCCTCCAGGGCGGAGACGATGGCGGCCGGACCCTCGCCGCAGTTGGCGCCGACGACATCGGCGCCGGCCTCCTCGGCGCGACGCGCCGCCTCGTCGGGCCGCAGGCCCATCATCGTGCGCCCGCGGGCGTTGAACGCAAAGGTGCAATACACCGGCAGGTTCGCGTGCGCCTTGGCCGCCCGGATGATGAGGCAGGCCTCCTCGATGTCGTGCTGGGTCTCGATGAGGAGCAGGTCCGCGCCCGCCTCGGCCAGCACCTCTGCCTGCTCGGCAAAGACGTCCTCCGCCTCCTCCCGGCGCAGGGGGCCGTAGGGCTCCAGGAGTTGCCCGGTGGGGCCCAGCGATCCCCCCACCCAGGCCTCCTCGCCAACCGCTTCACGGGCCAGCTCCACGCCGCGGCGGTTGAGTTCGGCGAGCCGATCGGCCAGGCCCGCCTCGCGCAGGCGGATGCGGTTGCCGCCAAAGGTGTTTGTCGTGGCGATCCGCGCGCCGGCCTCCAGGTAGGCGCGGTGGATGCCCAGGAGCACCTCGGGGCGCTCGGCGTTCCACGCCTCCGACAGGATGCCGGGGGGGATGCCGCAGGCCTGCAGTTGGGTGCCGATGGCCCCGTCGCTGACGATCACCTCGCCCCGCGACAGGGCGTCCAGAATGCTCTCGCGCATGCGCCTTTTGCCCTCTTTCCCGCTCGCCGCGGGGGTCCAGGGGGCGATCCGGCCGCCCCCGACGAACGGCCGCATTATACCCATCCCGCATCAATATGGGAAGAGCAGACCGCGTCGCTGTTGGCCAACCGTCCCTCGCAACGCCTGCTGCTGTTTGACATGCTAGGTATACCACGTCCCGGCGGTCCTCTCCGTGGGGATGAACCTGCTCACGGCGGTGGGCTCGGGGTT
>JAAZBQ010000770.1 GCA_012513725.1 Chloroflexota bacterium | reverse complement strand
CGGTCGACCGCGGCGTGGCCTACCCGATGGTCTGGAGCCGCACCGAGGGCCAGGGGCGCGTCGCCAACATCACCATGGGCCACGACGAAAAGGTCTGGTCGCTGGCGCCGTTCCAGCAACTGCTCCTCCAGGCCATCGACTGGACCACGGCGAGGTAAGAGCACCACGGATGCCACGGATGGACGGATGGAACGGACAAAGGAGAAAGCATGATGGCGAACACTGAGCAACGGGGTCGTCCGGCGCCCTCTTCCGTGGAATCCGTCTCTCCGTGTAATCCGTGTACCTCTTCCCGCGAGCGCGTGATGGCCGCGGTCGACCACCGGGAGCCCGACCGGGTGCCCATCGACCTGGGCGGCCACCGCTCCTCGGGGATGATGGCCATCGCCTACGACCGCCTGAAGAAGCACCTGGGCATCACCACCGGCGACATCTATGTCTACGATTTCGTCCAGCAGCTGGCCGTCATCGAGCCGGAGGTCCTGGACCGCTTTGGCGTGGACACCGTCGAACTGGGCCGCGGGTTCGCCCGGGAACCCTCCGACTGGCGCGACTGGGTGCTGCCCAACGGCGTGCCCTGCAAGATCCCGGCGTTCATCGAGCCGGTGCGGGTCGGCGGCGACTGGCACGTCTACCACGCCGACGGTACGCTGATCGCCATCCAAAAGGAGGGCAGCCTCTACTTTGAGCAGACCTGCTTTCCCCTCGGCGACTCGGGCGACGAGACGTCGGGCGACGAGACGTTCGCCGACCTGGACACGCCCCTGGAAAAGGTGCAGTGGTCGGCCCTCGGCTCCCCGCCGGCGCCCCTGGGCTTCGGAGGCGAGGACCTCGCCGTCCTCGCCGAGGGCGCCCGCCGCTTCCGGGCCGAGACCGACCGGGCCATCATCGGGCTGTTTGGCGGCAACCTCCTGGAGATCGGCCAGTTCCTGTTCCGCAACGACCGGTTCTTCCTGCTTCTGGCTGGTGAGCCGCAACGGGCCCACCGCTTCCTCGACCGCCTGGTCGAGATCCACCTGGCGAATCTCGAGCGCTACCTCTCCGCCGTGGGGCCCTACATCGACATCCTGATGTTCGGAGACGACCTGGGGATGCAGACCGGCCCCCAGATCTCGCCGCGGATGTACCAGGAGTTCTTTCAGCCGCGGCAGGCGACCATGTGGGGGCGGGCCAAGGAGCTGGCCGACGTCCGCATCATGCTGCACTCCTGCGGCGGGCTCTACCCGCTGATCCCCGGGCTGATCGACGCCGGGCTCGACATCCTCCAGCCCGTGCAGACCACCGCGGCCGCCATGGAGCCCGAGCGGCTCAAGCGGGAGTTCGGCCGGGACATCTGCCTGTGGGGCGGCGGCTGCAACACCCGCGACGTCCTGCCCACCGGCACGCCCGAGGAGGTCGCCGAGGACGTCCGGCGGCGGATCGAGATCCTGGCGCCGGGGGGCGGGTTCGTGTTCCAGCAGGTTCATAACGTGATGGCCGACGTGCCGCCCGAGAACGTGGTGGCCATGCTCGAGGCCGTGAGGAAAGGATAGTGCGCCCGTGACCTCTGGTTCCCTGTTTGATCCGATCACCGTCGGTTCCCTGACCCTACGCAACCGCGTGATGCGCTCGGCCACTGCCGAGCGGCTCACCGAGCGCGAGACCGGCGCGCCGCGTCCGGCGCTGGGCGCCCTCTACGAGCGGCTGGCGCGGGGTGGGGTGGGCGTCATCGTCACCGGCCACGCCTACGTGCAGCCGGGCGGCCGCGCCCACGACGAGATGACCTCTCTCGCCGACGACGCCGTCATCGGCCCCTGGCGGGCGACCATCGCCGCCGCCCAGGCCCTCGGCGCCCGGGTGATGGTCCAGATCAACCACGCCGGCTCCAACTGCGATCAGGCGGCGACGCCGGACCCGGTCTCGCCCTCGGGGGTGGCGACCAGCGACCGCGCCCGGCCCCGGG
>JAAZBQ010000769.1 GCA_012513725.1 Chloroflexota bacterium | reverse complement strand
CCAGCACCTCCTGAAGGCCGCCGGTCTGCAACAGATGATGGAACCGCGAACCCTCGTCGGCCGCGAGGGCAGTCCGCGGGCCGTGTTCCACCGTGCGCCCGTGGTCGAGGATCATGATCTCGTCGGCGCGATGCACCGTGCCCAACCGGTGCGCGATGACGATGGCCGTCCGGTTCTCGAGGAGGCGGTCCACCGCGCGCTCGATGAGCGCCTCGGTGGCCGGATCCAACCGCGACGAGGCCTCGTCGAGGATCACCAGGCCCGGATCCCGCAGAAAGATGCGGGTAAAGGCCAGCAACTGGCCCTCCCCGGCAGAGAGCCCTCGGCCCGAGGACTGCAGCTCGGTATCCAGCCCGTCGGTGAGCGAGGCGAACCACTCACTGAGCCCCAGGGTCTCGATGACCTCCATGATGCGCTCGTCCGAGATGGAGCGGTCAAAGAAGGTCAGGTTGTCGCGAACGGTGGCCTGGAACAGCTGCACGTCCTGGGTAACCAGGGCCACCCGTTGGCGCAGCTGCCGCAGGGTCGGCTGCCGCACGTCGGCGCCGCCCAGCGCCACGCTGCCGGCGTTCACGTCGTACAGCCGGAACACCAGGCGGGCCAGGGTGGTCTTGCCGGACCCCGTGCGCCCCAGGAGGCCCAGGACCTTGCCCGGTTGCAAGTCGAAATGGACGTCCTCGAGCACCGGCTCTTCCTCCACGTAGGAGAACGACACGTGGTCAAAGCACAGGCTCAGCGGACCATCGGGGATCTCGGCGCCGGGACCGTCCTCCGTCTTGGTGCGAACCGCCTGCAACTCGGCCAGGCGCTGGGTGCTGGCGCCCACGTTCTGCAGGCTCTCGGCCTGCTGGGTCAGCTCGCGGATCGGCCGGCCCAGGAGGTTCGTGTAGGTCACCAGGAGGTAGGCCGTGCCGATGGTGATGAGGCCGCCGCGGAAGAGAAAGAACCCGCCGATGAGCGCCAGCGCAGTGGCCAGCACCATCAGGGTGTTGCCCGTGGTGCCCACCACGAGGTACATGAGCGAGGTCTTGCGCCAGTGCACGAGGATGGTGTGGTGCAGGTCATAGAGCCCCCGCAGCACGAAATCGACGGCGCCCGAAGAGCGGATGTCCTCGGTGCCGGCCAGGCGCTCCTCGAGAAAGCCGAACAACTGCGAGTCTGCCTCGCGGCGCGCCTTTTCGTGGGGGATGGCCAGGCTGCGCACCGCGTTCAGGGCAAACAGGGTGATCAGCGAGTACACCGTGAACGCAGCCCCCACCCGCCAGTCCTCCCGGTACAACGCCACGAGGATGCCCACCAGGAGCAACAGGTTGCCGATCACGCGGATGACGAGTTGCGAGAAGAACTGGGAGAGCTGCGAGACGTCGCCGTCGATGCGCTCGATCAGCTTGCCGGGGCTCATGTCGCCGTGGAACGACATGTCCAGGTTCAGGCAGTGGGAGGCCAACTCTGAGCGGAGGGCGTTCGTGGCCGTCCAGGCGACGTTCTCGCCATAGTAGCGGGCCCCGACGCCGACCGCTTGCTGAAACAGCGCCAGACCGATAAAGGCCAGCGCCGCGGTCAAGAGCCGCTCCTGCGCGGCCCCGGTGGTGGCGGCATCGATAAAGTAGCGCATGATCTGGGGGTTCACGATCTGCAGGCCGATGCTCCCCAGCAGGAGGACGGTCAGCAGCACAAAGGGCCGCATCTGCGAGCGGATGTGGTCGGCGAGGAGGTCCCAATACTGCCGCAGCGGGATATTCCTGGTCATGTGCACCTCGCAAAGGTGGGCACCAGCAGGACGATGCTGACGATGCGATGTTGGATAGGAGCACGACGCCGACTATCGAGGGCTACGGACGCTGGAAAGGCAGTGGGTCAACGATCGGTCTGGCGGGCCTACAGGAGCAGGCACGAAGCCACATTATAGTCCCGTGTCGCAGCAATGGCCAAACGCGAGAGGGACCGCGGGCAGACCTCCGGGGAGATGGCCGAACGCGTGCACAGGGGCGCCGTACGCCGCAAGGGCGAGCGCCGCACGGCGCCCTACATCCTGGCGCGAGATCTCAGCGCGGGGCCAAGGGCTGCGGCAGGCCCCTCACACACCCTCATACACACACGTACATATATACATCACTATCATCAGGGTCACGAGCGTCATGATTATCAACAGTGTCAACAACGGCTCGCGATCCGGGGGCGTTCGTGGCGTTGCTGCGGTCCGGCTGACCGTGTGCGCCGGGGGCGGCCGCCGTCACGCGGCCTCGGTCAGGTCCTCCAGGGCGGCGGCCTCCTGGCCGGCCTCCCCGTCGACGATCACCGTGCGCCGCGGCTCGGCGTAGCGCGCCTTGATCTCGCGGGT
>JAAZBQ010000768.1 GCA_012513725.1 Chloroflexota bacterium | reverse complement strand
GTGTAGCGGCCGTCGGGCATCCCGGCGCCGCGCATGGCGTCGGTGACCAGGATGATGCCGTCGATGCCCTTGGCCCGCACGGCCAGGTGCAACACGGCGGGGTGCACGTGCACGCCATCGGCGATCAACTCGCAGGTGAGCGCCGGCAGGGTCAGCGCGGCCCCCACGACGCCCGGCTGCCGATGGTGGAGGGGCTCCATGCCGTTGAACAGGTGCGTCACGTGGCGGAGGCCGCGCTCCACGGCGCGCTCCATCTCCTCGTAGGTGGCGCGGGTGTGCCCGGCCGAGACGACGATCCCCTGCTGGTGGGCGTGGGCGATGAGGTCCGCGTTGCCCGGCGCCTCGGGCGCCAGGGTCAGGAGGCGAGTGACCCCCGGGCGCAGGAGGCGGCGGAACTCATGCGGCGCGGGCTTGAGCACGTGCCGGGGGTCCTGGGCGCCGAGGCGCTCGGGATCGAGGTAGGGCCCCTCGACGTGGGCGCCCAGGAGCCGGGCGCCTGCGGGGCGACCGCCGGCGGCGTCCGCGGCCATCACCCCGGCGATGGTGTCCAGGGCGGCGCACATCTCATCGAGGGGCGCGGTGACCGTGGTGGCCAAAAACCCGGTCACCCCGTGGCGGGCATAGTAGGCGGCCATCTCCCGGAGGGCGGCGGGGGTGGCGTCCATCGTGTCGTAGCCCAGGGCCCCGTGGACGTGCACGTCGATGAGCCCCGGCGCGAGGATCCGCCCGGCCAGGTCCACCCGGCGGACGCCCCGCTCAGCGGGTGGATCTCCGGCGCCGAGGGCGGCGATGCGCCCTCCTGCCACGCGCAGCCAGCCGCGGGGTAGATAGCCCTCCGGCGTGCAGAGGGCGCCGCCGTGGAAGAGCAGGTCGTCCATCGTCGGGCGCGCCTCAGTCCTGGCCCTCGAGGGCCAGGAAGCGGGCATAGGCCTCGTCCCAGCCTTCCGCCGCGTGGGGCTCGTAGCGCACCACGTCAAAGGAGCGGCGCACCACCTCGCGCACCTCGTCCAGGGTGCCCAGGCGGCCGCGGGCCAGCGCCTGCATCAGGACGTTGCCCGCCGCGGTGGCCTCCACCGGCCCGGCCACCACCGGGCGCCGGGTGGCGTCGGCGGCCAGCTGGCAGAGGAGGCGGTTCTGGGATCCCCCGCCGACGATGTGGATGGTGTTCAGCCTGCGGCCGAGCATCACCTCGAGTTTCTCCAGGACCCAGCGGTACCTGAGCGCCAGGCTCTCCAGGGCGCTGCGCACGATCTCGCCGTGGGTGGCGGGCGCCGGCTGGCCGCAGCGCTCGCAGAACGCCCGGATGCGGGCCGGCATGTCGCCGGGGCGCAGGAAATCGTGGGCGTCGGGATCCACCAGTGGGCCAAAGGCCGGGGCCTCGGCGGCCAGGTGGGTCAGTTCGTCGTACGAGTACTCTCGGCCCTCCGCTGCCCAGGTGCGCCGGCACTCTTGCACCAGCCACAGGCCCATGATGTTCTTCAGGAGGCGGTAGGTGCCGCAGACGCCGCCCTCGTTGGTCAGGTTGAAGGCCAGGCTGTCGGCGGTGATCACCGGCTCGCGTACCTCGACGCCCATGAGCGACCAGGTGCCGCTGCTGATATAGGCGAAATCCTCGCCCTCCGCCGGCACCGCGGCCACCGCCGAGCCCGTGTCGTGGCAGGCCGGGGCGATGACGGGCACCTGACCCACGCCCACCTCGTCGGCCAGCTCGGCGCGCAGGGTGCCGAGGACCGTGCCCGGCGCCACCACGTCCTGAAAGATGTCCGTCGGGAGGTCCAGGCGGCCGAGGAGGTCCCGGGCCCAATCGCCCGCTCGGGGGTCAAAGCACTGGGTGGTGGTGGCGTCGGAGAACTCGCAGGTCTTGACGCCGGTCAGCCAATAGTTGAACAGGTCCGGCATCATCAGCAGCGTCCGGGCGGCCTCCAGGGTGGGGTCGCCGCTGCGGCGCATGGCGAGGAGCTGGTACAGGGTGTTGATCTCCATGAACTGGATCCCCGTCCGCTCAAAGATCTCCTCGCGGGGGACGACGGCCCAGGCGGCCTCCAGCATCCCCTCGGTGCGGGCGTCCCGGTAGTGGTGGGGGTTGCCGAGGAGGCGGTCGTCCTTGTCCAAGAGGGCGAAATCGACGCCCCAGGTATCCAGCCCGATACCATCCAACGCCTCGCCATGCTGATCGCGATAGAGGCGCAGCCCCTCCTGGAGTTCCTGGAAGAGGCGCAGGGCATCCCAATAGTCGCTGCCCAGCACGCGAACGGGCCCGTTGGGAAAGCGGTACAGGGTGGAGAGGTTCAGGGTGCCGCCATCCAGCCGGCCGAGGACGGCCCGGCCGCTCTCGGCGCCCAGGTCAAAAGCGAGGTAGTTGTGGCTCATGTGCGCTGCTCCTTTGGCTCCGCTGCGGGGGCATTATAGGCGAGCCGCCGGGGCGGAACAAGGCCGGGACCTCGGGCGCGGACTGTACCACGGATGCCACGGATAGACGGATGGAACGGATGGGGAGAAGGAAGGGCGAGGGAGGAAGGATGAAGGATGAGGGATGAAGGATGGAGGATGGGGCTCCAGGGGTGCCGCCGGAAGGCGTGTGCTCAACGCGCATCGTTCGTCCTCTGCGATCCGCAGCATCGGTGGTAGGGGTGATTCGTCCGACATGCGGAGGATGCGTGCTGGAAGTTCCCTTGCCGGGGCAGCAAGAGGGGGCGGGGACCACGTGGTCCCTGCCCCCTCTTCTATCCGTTCCATCCGTCCCTCCGGGGCATCCGGGGTGGATGCCCCCGGGGGGTTACTTGCCCATGTCCCGCAGCGCGGCGTAGGCCGGGCGGGCGCCCCAGTCGGGCCGCACCACCCCAAATGCTGCCTTTTCATCGCCGGGTCCGCACACCGGGCCAAAGTTCAGGTTCCACAGGAACATCGGCCCCACCCAGCCCCAGTTGCGGCCCATCTGGTAGGCCCGCACCAGGTAGGCGGCCTGCTCCCCCT
>JAAZBQ010000767.1 GCA_012513725.1 Chloroflexota bacterium | reverse complement strand
GCCGTCTTTGCCGGGGTCGATGGCATCGTGGTGCCGGGCGGCTTTGGCGAGCGCGGCATCGAGGGGATGGTGCTCGCGGCGCGCTATGCCCGGGAACACCGGGTGCCGTACCTGGGCCTCTGCCTGGGGCTGCAGGTGATGGTCATCGATCTCGCCCGGCACGTCATCGGCGATGCCGCCTGCAACAGCAGCGAGTTCGCCCCCGAAACCGCGCACCCGGTGATCGACCTGATGCTCGAGCAGCGCAGCATCACCGACCGGGGCGGCACCATGCGGTTAGGCGCCTACCCCTGCATGCTGCAGCCCGGCACACGCACCCAGCGGGCCTATGGGCAGGACGCCATCCACGAGCGGCACCGCCACCGGTACGAGATCAACAACGCCTACCGCGACATCCTCGAGCAGGGCGGCATGGTGTGGAGCGGATTCTCCCCCGACCGCATGCTCGTCGAGATCGGGGAGCTGCGCGACCATCCCTGGATGGTGGGCAGCCAGTTCCATCCGGAGTTCAAGACGCGTCCCAACCGGCCGCATCCCCTGTTCCTCGGGTTTGTGGAGGCGGCCGTCGGGCATTCCAACGGCGCGCAATAGGGCGTGCCGAGCGCGGCGCAGGGATCGGGCCGCCCAGCGGCCCGATCCGGCTGCCCCTCACCACCGGGTAGGAAAGGACGACGATGACCGACACTACCGCCTCCGCTGCTGAACGCCTGCACCGCAAGGTGGTGAACGCCTGGTGCATGTACGACTGGGCGAACTCGGCCTTTGCCACCACGATCATGGCGGCGCTCCTGCCGCCCTACTTTTACGGCGTGGCCGCCGCGGGGCTGCCCGAGGCTCGGGCCACCAGCATCTGGGCCTACTCGACCACCGTGGCGATGTTGGTGGTTGCCTTCTTGGGGCCGGTGCTCGGCGCCATCGGCGACTATACCGCCAGCAAAAAGCGCTTCCTGCGGGGCTTTTTGGCCGTCGCGGTGCTGTGCACCGGCCTCCTCGTGTTCATCCGCGAGGGCGACTGGCTGGGGGCGGTGGTGCTCTTTGTCCTGGCCTCCATCGGCAACGCGGGCGCCAACGTCTTTTACGACTCCCTCCTGCCCCACGTCGCCCGCCCCGACGAGATCGACCAGGTCTCGGCCAAGGGCTTTGCGCTGGGCTACCTGGGCGGCGGCCTGCTCCTGGCCATCAACCTCCTCTGGTACCTGATGCCCGAGCGGTTCGGCTTTGCCGATGGGAACGCCGCCGTGCGGGCCTCGTTCCTCAGCGTGGCCGTCTGGTGGGTGCTCTTTTCCGTGCCCCTCTTTCGCACCGTGCCGGAACCCCCGGCGGATCGCAGCGCCGGCGCGTCCACCGCGCCCGTCCGCGAGGCCTTTCGCCGCCTGGGCACGACCCTTCAGGAGATGCGCCGCTACCGGCAGCTGTTCAAGTTCCTGATCGCCTTTTGGCTGTACGCCGACGGCATCGGCACGATCATCAAGATGGCCACCATCTATGGCGCCGAGATCGGCATCGGCACGGCGGACCTCGCCGGGGCGCTCTTGCTCACCCAGATCGTTGGGGTGCCGCTGACCTTTGTCTTTGGCCGACTGGCCCGCCGCATCGGCGCCAAGACCTCCATCTTTGTGGCCCTGGGCGTCTACACGTTGATCAGCATCCTGGGCTACTTTATGACCGAGGCCTGGCACTTCTGGGTGCTGGCCGGGATGGTGGGCTTGGTGCAGGGGGGCAGCCAGGCGCTGAGCCGTTCGCTCTTTGGCGCCATGACCCCCAAGGCGCGCTCGGCCCAGTTCTACGGCTTTTACGACATCTCTAGCAAATTCGCCGGCATCGCCGGGCCGCTCCTCTTTGGCCTGACGGCCGACATCTTTGGGTCCAGCCGGCTGAGCATCATCTCCCTCGTCGTGTTCTTTGTCGCCGGCGGCTGGCTCCTCAGCCGGGTGGACGAAACGGAGGGCATCGCCGTCGCCCAGGCCGAGAACGCCGCGCTGGAGGCCAACCCGGCCCTCTCCTGAGGGTCATCTACCACGGCCGGCACGGATACACGGATCTCACGGAGCGGGACAGCCGCGGTTTGGGCGTC
>JAAZBQ010000766.1 GCA_012513725.1 Chloroflexota bacterium | reverse complement strand
GCCGAGCGCCCTCCCGGATGAGCCGCCGGGCGGCGCGGGGGTGCAGGTGCACGGCGGCCAGGTTGCGGTGCGCATAGGCGGGCGCATCCAGATCCTTGCCGGTGCCCGGGGTGAGGCCGCGCTTGACTGGCACCGTCACGATGGCCGGCGCTAGGGAGCGCGCCTCGTGGCAAAAGGCCTCGTCTCCAGTGCCCAGGATGGCCGGAATGCCCAGCTCCCCGGCGCAGAGGGCGAACTGCCCGAACTCCCCGATCGACACGCCGTTGACCGCTAGATCCACATAGCGGAACGACTGCGTGTGGGCCAGGTGGGCGTAGGGGGTGCAGGCCTTGGCGTGTTGCCCCACAAAGGCCACCGCGTCGTACGTCTCATCCAGCTCCAAGGGCCAGCCGGTGGGCCACCCGCGCAGCAGCGATACCCGCTCGTCCAGGAGCAGCGGCGTGATGCCCCCCGGCCCGTGGCCGTCGGCTACCACAATCTCGTGCGCACCGGCCTCGAACAGGCCGGCCACCGCGGCGTTCACCTCCTCGGTCAGGAGCGCCTTGCCGGCCTCATAGTAGCGCCCGGAGGCCGGCTCCCCCGGCGGGCGGCACCAGTTCTCGCTATCCTGGATGCCGGCGACGCCCTCCATATCGGTCATGATATAGATCTTCACCCCGCACACCTCCACGCACTGTGTTCCGGTTGTTCGGTTTTCCGTATGCGGTGACTTTAGTCCTACCGATGGCCTCCGTCAACGGTGTAGACTGGAGGCGTATTCTGTACATATCTGTAACCATCGCACGGAGGGACCACGAGTTGCACGATCACGAGGGAGTGCCCCAAGTACACCACTACCTCTGCACGCGGTGTGGCTACTGCGTGCTGCTTTGCCCTCAGCACGTGCTCGAGATGACCTCCCGGGGCCCGATCGTCGTCCACCCCGAGCGCTGTGGAGGCTGCGCCCTTTGCGAGGACCTGTGTCCCGAGGGGGCGATTGACTGCGAGTTCGAAATCGTCTGGGACGGAGACCCGGGCGCCCACGCATCCGGAAGGAGAGCGAGTTGAGCGAGTTGGTGTACCTCGACAACGCCGCCGCCACGCGGCTCGATGAGCGCGTGTTGGAGGCCATGACCCCCTATTTCTTTGAGACCTATTCCGTGGCCACTTCGCAGTTTGGCTACTCCTTGGGCATCGACGCCAAGGATGCGCTGGACGACGCCCGGGGGCGCATCGCCAGCCGCCTGGGAGCCTCGGCCGAGGAGTTGGTGTTCACCTCGGGCAGCACGGAATCCTCCAACATGGCGATCAAGGGGGTGGCCGCCGCCCTCGGCGAGAAAAAGGGCAAGCACATCGTCGTCAGCCGCGTCGAGGATTTCAGCGTGTTGCACTCGGCCCGGGCGCTCAAGCGGCAGGGCTTTGAGGTCACCGAGTTGGAGGTGGACGAGTACGGACGGGTGGATCCCGGCGTGCTGGCCGCCGCGCTCACCGAGGAGACCATCCTGGTCTCCATCCAGACGGCCAACCAGGAGATCGGCACCCTGCAGGACGTCCGCGCCCTCGCCGAGGTCTGCCACGAGCGGGGGGTGCTCATGCACGCCGACGCCACCCACTCTTTCACCCGGGTGCCGCTGGACGTCCGCGAGACGCCGGTGGACCTGGTGACCGTCTCGGCCCACGTTCTTCACGGCCCCAAGGGGGTCGGCGCCCTGTACATCCGCGGGGGCACGCCGCTGACCAAATGGATGGACGGCGGGTTCCAGGAGTTCAACCTGCGGGCCGGCGACGAGAACGTGCCCGGGGCCGTGGGATTTGCCCGGGCGGTGGAGTTGGTGACCCCCGAGGAGACGGCCCGCCTCCAGGCCCTCCGAGAGCGGGCCACGGAGCGCCTGCTGCAGGTGCCCCACGCCCAGGTGAACGGCCACCCTACCGAGCGGCTGCCGCACAACGCCAACGTGTCCT
>JAAZBQ010000109.1 GCA_012513725.1 Chloroflexota bacterium | reverse complement strand
TGCCGCGGATGAAGGCCATGATGCAGGCGCTGGGGCTGGATCCCGAGCGGCTGACCATCGTCCTCTACCAGATGGTGACCCTCAAGCGGGCCGGCGAGATCGTGCGTCTCTCCAAGCGCACGGGCGACATCATCACCCTGCGCGAGGTGCTCGAGGAGGTGGGGTCCGACGCGGTGCGGTTCTTCCTCCTTTCCCGCTCGGCCGACTCGCAGATGGACTTTGACCTGACCCTGGCCAAGGAGCAGTCCGACGAGAACCCCGTGTTCTACGTCCAGTACGCCCACGCCCGGATCTCGTCCATCCTGCGCCACGCGGGGGATCTGGACTATTCGCGCGGCGACGTGTCGCTCCTGACCTCCGAGCCGGAGCAGAACCTCATCCGCCGGATGCTCCTCTTCCCGGAGGTGGTGCGCGACGCGGCCCGCAACCTGGCGCCGCACGCCCTGACCTACTATGCCCAGGAGCTGGCCGCCGAGTTCCACGCGTTCTATCGCGATTGCCGGGTGGTGAGCTCGGAACCCGGCGACGAGGCGATCACCCAGGCGCGGCTAAAGCTCGTCTCGGCCTGCAAGGCGGTGCTGGCGCGGACGCTCCGCCTGATGGGCATGACCACCCCCGAGGTGATGTAGCGCGCTCGTGCCCGGCCCCCGGGCGGGCCGGGCCGCCGGGTCGCCGAGTCTTTGACCCGCTCTCCCTTGTGTGGTACACTTGCACGTCGCAGACCCCATTCTGCATCGGGCGAATAGCTCAGTTGGGAGAGCACTTCCCTTACAAGGAAGGGGTCACGGGTTCGAGTCCTGTTTCGCCCATTCTTGTGCAAGGCTTCGGGTCGCCCAACGCCGGGGCCTTTTTCTGTGCGATCAGCGATCGCCGTGATCACGCCGGCCGAGGAGGAGCGCATGGCTGCAGTCCGCAAACTCAAGACGCAGACAGAAGAGTTCTGGCGCGACGAGTTCGAGGTCACCGACGAGGATCTGGACCTCGTGGCGGGCGTCATCCTCGATTCGGGGCAGCCGCAGCCGCTCGGTGTGCTCTCTACCACCATCATGCTGCGCCGCGTGCAACAGGAGCGCGAGGCCGTGGCCCGGCAGGCCGCCAGCGGCGACGTGTACCAGCCCAAGGGCGAGTACGAGGTGGGCCAGCAACTGGTGTTCTCGGCCCTGGACTTTCTCCACGGGGAGGTTGTCGGCGCCCGGGAGGGGCACAACCCCAAGTATGGGGAGTTCCAGGTCATTCGCGTCGCGTTCAGCGACGGCGCCGAGCGCGAGTACGCCAGCGGCCTCGACTATCCCCACCCCCTGAACCGCCCCGCCGAGGAACTCTTGGGTGGGGGGGACCCGGACATCAGCGATGCGGACGTCGTCAGCGCCTATGACGCCTATGTGTCCGGCGCGCTGGAGCGCGAGCTGGCCGGCAGCGAAGAGTACGTCCCCTTTGGCGAGCAGTGGTTCCTGCGCGAGCTGCTGCCGGAGATCAACGTCGGCCACCTGAACCTGGCCGAGGCGGTGATCGACACCTCCGGACATCCCATGTCGGCCGCCGACATGATCCGGGAGTTGGACCTCGGGACGGGTTCCGAGACGGCGCAGCTCTTTGCGCTGAACAGCGCCCTGGCCGCCGACGAGCGCTTTGACAACGTGTCGCAGACCGAGTACCCCGTGTGGTACCTCAAGGCGCTGGAGCCCGCGGCGCTCCGGCAGCCGCCGGCCATCCTGTCGGCCGGCCTGCGCGCCGCCGGCGGCGAGTACATGGGGGTGACGCTCCTCGATGTCGTCGACGAGATCGGCGACGAACTGGATGACGTCCAGTCGGTCATCGTGCGCGAGCGGGAGAATTTCGACTATACGGTGACGTTCCCGCACCTCTATGCCGGTACGATGCCCGCCACCGTGCAGTTCCTCGGGCGGCTGCCGGTGAGCGGCACGACGCATTTTGCGATCACCCTGGAGATCTCCAAGACGGGCGAGCGTTTTGAGGCGTGGGTGGTGCCCGATCGCCACTATGTCGCCGGCCTCGAGCGCTGGTACGAGGCGGTGGGCATGAAGGTCGGGGGGCGGGTGGCCGTTCGCGCCACCGACGACCCGATGACCTACTCCCTCTCGGTGAGCGAGGGCCGCGAGCGGCGCAGCGAGTTCGTGCGGACGGCGGTGGTGCGGGATGGCAGCCTGGACATCACGCTGCCGACGCGCCGCAGCGCCGTGGCCGAGTGGGTGGACGCCAACATGCACGTGGAGGTGCCCGAGCCCGAAGACGTGGCCCAGTTCATGGCGTCGCCCGAGAACGCCGAGATGCCCGTCAGCGCCCTGGTGCGCATGGCGTTCAACCAGCTCGCTGGCCTGACCGGCGCCGGGTACGTGCACGCCAAGACGATCTACTCGGTGGCCAACCTCATCCGCCGGACCGGCACCGTGCCGATCTTTGCCGAGCTGACGCGCCAGGCCTGTTTCGACCCGATCGGCCAGGGGATGTGGGCCTACGACCACGCGCTGGAGGGCGTGCTCTATGAGACCGCCGACGAGATGCGCGAACGCCCCCACTCGACGCGCGACAACGTGGCGAAAGACCAGGCCGTCCCGTACACGGGCAGGTAGGAGATAGACATATGGCTGCAAGGTGGTCTCGCCCTACCGTCGATACCAAGTTCCACATCGACCTCAAGTGGTGGGAAGAGCAAGAGGGACGCGACCTGCGCGTGTACATACGCGAGGCGCTCTGCGATGAGTGCCGCGCCGACTTGGGCGATGTGGAGGACCTGGGCACCGTCGACTGGGTAGATGATGAGACGGGCGAGGTGAACCAGGTGGATGCGCTGTGGCACAGCATTCGCACCTGCTGTAGCCTGAAGCGCGATTACATCACGCCGAACTCGCCGGTGGTGGACGCGGTGTTCCGCACCTTTCTGGCGAACGGCAACAAGCC
>JAAZBQ010000765.1 GCA_012513725.1 Chloroflexota bacterium | reverse complement strand
GCGACATCCTGGACGTCGTGCTGCGCGACGCCCCGCCCGTGTTCTACATGGCCGCCCGGATGCGGCCCCGCCCCTCGACCCTGATCCGCTACTACCGCCACTACTATGCGCTACCCGATGGCAGCATTCGCCTCACCCTGGACCAGGAGATGCGGACCTACCCCCAGGTGTTCGGCACCCGGCCCAACCTTACCCGCGAGAACCCGCGCCGCCGGCACACCGTGCTGGAACTCAAAGCCGATCGGCAGGAGACGGCCCGCCTGTCGCGCCTCGCCGACCGCCTCGGCCTGCCCTGGTCGCGCCATTCCAAGTACGCTTCGGCCAGCGCCGCCGGTGTCGGCTAGTGTTCACCATCCAGGCGATGGTTTGACATGGGCTGGATGGGGCGGTAACGTATCATGATGTATCTGTCGCCGTGTCGTTGGGGGTATCTGCCATGTTCCGGTTCCCACGCCTTGCCCTGTTACCGCTGGTAGCACTCGTTGCGGTTGCCTGCGCCGCGCCGCCCGCCGCTGCACCCGGCGCAGGCGATGGCCTCCAGGTCACCGTCAGCGTCCTCCCGCTCAGGTATCTGGTCGAGCGCATCGGTGGGGGGCACGTGGTGGCCAACGTGATGGTGGGCCCGGGCGACGAGCCGCACTCCTACGAGCCCAAGCCCGAGCAACTGCGCGCCCTCAGTCGGTCGGTGGCCTACCTGACCGCCGGCGTGGAGTTCGAGGACGTGTGGATGGACCGCATCGCCGACGCCAACCGATCCATGGAGATCGTCGACACGACGGCCGGCGTAGACCTCCTCCCCCTCGAAGGGCACGGCGACCACGAGGGCGAGATGGATCCCCACGTGTGGGTGTCGCCGCGACGCGCCCGCATCCTGGCCGAGAACATCCGCGATGCCCTGGCGCGGCTGGATCCCGCCCACGCGGAAGAGTACGATGCCAACCTGGCGGCGCTCCTGGCCGATATCGACGCCCTCGCGGAAGAGATGGACGCGGCCCTCGGCGGGGCCCGCGGGCGCCGGTTCCTGGTGTTCCATCCCGCCTGGGGCTACCTGGCGGACGATTACGGCCTCGTGCAGGTGGCCGTCGAGGTCGGCGGGCAGGAACCCTCCGCGGCGGAGATGGCCGCCCTCCTGAATACGGCCCGCGAGGAGAGCATCCGCGTGGTGTTCGCCCAGCCCAACCTGAGCACTCGCGCGGCGGAGACTATCGCCGCGGAGATCGGCGGGCGGGTGGTGCTCGTGGATCCGCTGGCCGAGGACTGGCTGGCGAACCTCCGCGAGGTGACCGCCTCCCTCGCCGAGGCACTTGCCGAGGAATAGGCGGCGCCCGCACACGCCGTTTCGCAAAGCGGTGACTGGATGAGAAGGATGAGCGGCAGTATGAGCAGCCTGGAGATCTCGCCCGAGGTGGTCATCTCGGTGCGGAACGTGTGGGCCGGCTATGACGGAGACAATGTCCTCCAAGACGTGAACCTGGAGGTGCAGGCCGGCGATTTCGTGGGCCTCATAGGCCCCAACGGCGGCGGCAAGACGACTCTGCTACGGGTGCTGCTGGGCCTCTTGCCCGTCACCCGCGGCGAGGTCCGCGTGATGGGCAAGCCCGTGCGCGCCGGCCGCCGCCACGTGGGGTACGTGCCCCAGGTGGTCGAGTTCGACCACGATTTCCCAATCAGCGTGTGGGACGTGGCGCGGATGGGCCGTCTGGGCAAGCGCGGCCTGTTCAAGAGGTACACCCGGGAGGACGACGAGATCGTCGCCGGGGCCTTGGAAAAGGTCGGCATGGCCCGTTTTCAGCGTCGTGCCATCGGCGAGCTCTCCGGCGGGCAGCGACAGCGGGTATACATCGCCCGGGCCCTGGCCCAGGAGCCCGATATCCTCTTCCTCGACGAGCCCACCGCCAACATCGATTCGGAGTCCACTACCAGCATCTACGAGCTGCTCAGCGAGCTGAACGAGCGCGCCACCATCCTGCTCATCTCCCACGACCTGACGGCCATCTCCTCCTATGTGCGCACGGTGGGCTGCGTCAGCGGCAAGGTCTACTATCACGGCGACAAGCAGATCACCCAGGGAATGATCGACCAGGCCTACCATTGCCCGGTGGACCTCATCGCCCACGGCGTGCCGCACCGGGTGTTCGGCGAGCACCTGGCGCACCATCACCATCACGACCACCCTGACCACGACGAGGAGGCGCAGCGATGATCGAAGCGCTGCAGTTCGGGTTCATGCGCAACGCCCTGGCGGCGGGGCTCCTCGTCAGCCTGGCCTGCGGGATCGTGGGTGCCTATGTGGTGGTGAACCGGATCGTGTTCATCAGCGGCGGCATTGCCCACGCCGCCTATGGGGGGATCGGGCTCGGCTACTACCTGGGCGTGAACCCCGTCCTCGGGGCGATGGCCTTTAGCCTGGCGGCGGCCGTGGGGATGGGCGCCGTCCAGCGGCGCACGCGCCAGCGCGCCGACACGCTCATCGGCGTCCTGTGGGCCGTGGGGATGGCCGTCGGCATTATCTTTGTCGACCTCACCCCCGGCTACAAGCCGGACCTGATGAGCTACCTGTTCGGCAGCATCCTGGCCGTGCCCACTACCGACCTGTGGCTGATGGCCGGTCTCGACGTCCTGATTATCGTGGCCGTCGTGGCGCTCTACAAGGAACTGCTGGCCGTCTCCTTTGATGAGACCTTTGCCACCATCTCGGGCGTGGCCGTCGACGCCATCCAGATCCTTCTGGTGTGCCTCATCGGCCTCACGGCCGTGATGATGATGCGCGTGGTGGGCCTCATTATGGTCATCGCGCTCCTCACTATCCCCGCGGCCATCAGCGGTATGTACGCCCAGGACCTGCGGCGCATGATGGTGATGGGCAGCCTGCTGGGGATGCTGTTCACCGTCATCGGCCTGTGGCTTTCGTACACCCTGAACCTCACCTCCGGGGCCACCATCATCCTCGTCTCCGGGAGCGTCTACCTCGTGGCCCTCGCCGCGCGCCCCCTCGTCGCCCGCCGGCGGGCGGCCGCGGTGGAGGCCGTGGAGGCGGCGTAGCCCTCCCCCTTCCCGCCATTCCCCTTCCCGGAAGGTGCCTTGCCTTCCGGGAAGGTTCCGTACACGTGCAGACACACGCGTCGGTAGATTCCACGGTTTCGCATTTTCGGGCGGATCACCGGCAGTTCTGTCCGCACGCCCTGGGGATGTCGGAACCTTCCCGAAAGG
>JAAZBQ010000764.1 GCA_012513725.1 Chloroflexota bacterium | reverse complement strand
GGCTCCGGGGCTGTCGTGGGCTCCGCCGGCACGGCGGTGGGCTCGGCCGGCACGGCCGTCGGCTGCTCGCCGGGCTCCGGCGTGGCCTGGGGCTGCCCGCAACCGCTCAGCACCAAGCTGATGGCCAACAGCAGGCTGATGGCGGCAAAGACTGCTCGCTTGTGCATGGTCCTTTCCTCCTGATCCGATCTGCTACATACACGAATCTAGACGATCATCGCGTGAGGGTTTTTGCCGCCCAGAGGCCGCGGGCAGGCCGACAGACCATAGGACAATCGACTCTACCGGGGCTCCGTGCGGGCAAATCACACGACGCAACCGAACCGCTTGGAAGCGCTAACCCAGACACCCGCTATGGCCGGTGGGGCCGGACCGTCAACCTCGGTGTTGGGCGCGTCGATGCGTCATCGGGCGGGGGAGCGCGAGCGCGGGAACAGCAAGGATCACACTCGGAGAGTCGCCAACCATTGCGGCTTCCGAGTAACGCCATTATACACCGTTTGGCTCCGGATGGCTACATTGGCCGATGGAACGGTATGGCATCTCGAAGCGCACTACGCAGGGGCGCGCGCCAGGTTGCGGTGGGGGCGGCGCGATGCGCGGCGCGTTGACGCAGGGGCGCGCGTCCGTATACTGTGGGCGCCCCCGCCCCGGGCGCCCCCGCCCCGGAACACCACAGAGGAGATACCCATGACCCCACCGCTGACGGCGCCTGGGCAGGCCGCGGTCGCCGAGCTCGAGCGCATCGCCGCCCGCCTGCGCTGTGACATCATACGCATGGTGCACCAGGCCGGAGAAGGACACCCCGGTGGATCCCTCTCGGCCACTGATATAGTGACGGCGCTCTACTTTCGGGTGATGCGCCTTGATCCTGCGCGACCTGACTGGCCCGACCGCGACCGGTTCATCCTCTCCAAGGGCCACGCCTGTCCCCTGTGGTACTCGGCGCTGATGGCCCGCGGGTACCTGGGCGCAGAGCATCTCGGCTCCCTTCGTTGCCTGGACAGCATCCTCCAGGGGCACCCGGATATGTGCAAGACCCCCGGCATCGACATGACCGCCGGCTCGCTGGGACACGGCCTCTCTGCCGGCCTGGGAATGGCGCTGGCCGGGCGCGTGCATCGCAAGGACTATTGCGTGTGGGTCGTCATCGGCGACGGCGAGACGCAGGAGGGCGCCATTTGGGAGGCGGCCATGGGCGCGGCCGGCTTTGGGGTGGGCAACCTGACGGCCATCCTGGACCGCAACCGCATCCAGAACGATGACTTTGTCGATCGGATCATGCCCATCGAGCCGGTGGCCGACAAGTGGCGCGCGTTCGGCTGGGAGGTCTCCGAGATCGACGGCCACGACATGGCCCAGGTGGTGGAGGCGCTTGAGGCATCGCGGCAGGTTGCGGATCGGCCCAGCATGATCATCGCCCACACCGTCAAGGGCAAGGGCGTTTCGTACATGGAGAACAACCCCGCCTGGCACGGGCGCGCGCCGAACCGCCAGGAGGCGGAGCAGGCCCTCCGGGAAATCTGCGAGAGCGCCGGGCTGGAGGTGCAGCATGTCGACTAGCGAGCGGTACCACTATATCCGACCCGAGGTGCTCCCCTGGCTGGCTGATGGCTCCCTCTATGAGCGAGCCGACAAGGAGGCCACCCGCTATGCCTACGCCCAGGCCATCATCGAGGTCGGCCGGCAGATGCCCGAGGTGGTCGTGCTGGACGCCGATGTCTCCAAGGCCGTCCGCACCTTCGAGTTCGCCGCCGAGTTCCCCGATCGGGAGTTTAACTTTGGCATTGCCGAGCAGAACATGGTGGCGGCGGCTGCCGGGATGGCCACCACCGGCCTGATCCCCTTTGTCACCACCTATGCCGTGTTCGTGAGCCTGCGGGCGCTGGACCAGGTGCGCAACTCGATCTGCTACCCGCGACTGAACGTCAAGATCGCTGCCTCTCACAGCGGGATCACTCCGGCCCCCGATGGCCCCACCCACCAGGGGCAAGAGGACCTGTCCATCATGCGGACCATGCCGAACATGACGGTGATCTCGGCCGCCGATTCGCCCACCACCAAGATGGCCGTCCACGCCGCAGCCCGCTGGGAGGGGCCCGTGTACCTGGGCTTTACCCGCGACCCGGTGCCGCTCTTGTTCACCGACGACTATCCCTTCCGCATTGGCCGGGCGGTGCGGGTGCGCGAGGGCGCCGATGCCACGATCGTGGCCAACCGCGACCTCGTGGCCCAAGCGCTGCTGGCCGCCGAGTCCCTCGCCCGCGAGGGGCTGGAGGTTCGCGTGCTGGACTGTCACACGGTCAAGCCTCTGGACGTCGAGGCGATCCTCCAGGCGGCTGGCGATACCGGCGCGATCGTGACGGCGGAGAACAACGTCTACTATGGGGGACTGGGCTCCGCCGTGGCCGAGGTCCTCGTGGAAGCCGATTTCCCCCGGCAGGTGCCCATGCGGCGGGTCGGGGTGCGCGACGTCTTTTGCGAGTCCGGGCCGTACCTGGCCCT
>JAAZBQ010000763.1 GCA_012513725.1 Chloroflexota bacterium | reverse complement strand
GGTGCTCGATCTCGGCTGTGGCAACGGCGTGCCGGCGGACCGCTTGCTCGCCGATGCGGGATTTGGTGTTACGGGCGCGGACATCTCCCCCGTGCAGATCGCCCGAGCCCAGGCCGCGGTGCCCGGCGCTCGCTTCCTATGCGCCGACATGACGGCGCTGGACCTGCCGGCAGCGTCGTACGATGCGGTCGTCTCGCTCTACGCCATCATCCACGTTCCCCTGGCCGAACAGCCCGCCCTCCTGGACCGGGTGTGCCGGTGGCTGCGACCGGGCGGCTATCTGCTCATCACGGTGGGCCACCAGGCGTGGACCGGCACCGAGGAAGGCTGGCTTGGCGTGGAGGGGGTGCCCATGTACTGGAGCCATGCCGACACGGCCACCTATGCGGGCTGGTTGGTCGCGAGGGGCCTGGAGATCCGCTGGTCGCGCTTTGTGCCGGAGGACGAGGGCGGCCACACGTTGGTGCTGGCCCGGAAGCCGCGATGAGCGACCGACCGCCGGACGAGCGCACGCTGGAGATCCTGACCCAGGGCGACCTGGAGCTGCGGGGGCTGGTGCCGTGGTCCTCCAACTATACGTTCATCGTCTCCGCACGGCTCGACGATGAGGAGATCCCCGCCGTCTACAAGCCCCAGGGCGGCGAGCGGCCGCTCTGGGATTTCGACTCGGGGACGCTCTACCTACGCGAGGTGGCCGCGTACCGGGTGAGCGCGTGCCTGGGCTGGCCCAACATCCCCCCGGTCGTCCGCAGGGAGGGACCCCATGGCTGGGGCTCCTTGCAGCTTTTCGTGGAGCACGATCAGCGCGCGCACTATTTCACGCTGCGCGAGCAAACGGCCCACATCCCGGCACTGCGGCGCATGGCCCTGTTCGACTGGATCTGCAACAATGCCGATCGCAAGGGGGGCCACGTGCTGCTGGGCCACGACGGCACCATCTGGGGCATCGATCACGGGCTGACGTTCCACTGCGAGTACAAGCTGCGCACGGTCATCTGGGATTGGGCGGGCAGCGCCGTGCCGCGGCCCTGGCTGCGCGATCTGGAGCGCCTGCGGACCGAACTCGCTCCCGGCCGGGGGGATCTGCGGCAGGAACTGGCGGCGCTCCTCTCGCCCCAGGAGATCGACGCGCTCCGGCACCGCACCGAGCAGGCGCTTCGCGAGCGGGTGTTGCCGCAGCCGCGGACCTCGATGCGCAACGTGCCCTACCCCCTGGTGTAGACGCTCCCGGAGAGTCGCCGGACCTTACGTCGCCTTGCGCGCCACGGCGATCAGCCGGCTGCCCATGTCCACGCACCCCGCATGGCGCGACGCTGCGAGCTCCATCTCCAGGAGCGCGCGCCAGCGCCGCTCGTCCTGCCGCCAGTTGCCCAGCAGGCTGCCCCACGTGGAGGACAGGCAGTCGCTGGCCGACAGTGTCTCGACCACGAGGCCGGCGCCCTCCAAAAAGCGCACCAGTTCATCGGAACGGTAGGCATGGTACATGCTGGAGGCCAACGCCACGGCTTCCGGGCCGATGTCGCCGGTCTCGGCGATTTCCTGTACCAGGCGGATGTCGCGGGTGATCAGTTCGGCAAAGTGGGAATGAATCTCGCCCCACAGGCTCATGACACTGAGAAAGAGTCGCCCGCCGGGCTTGGTGATGCGCAGCATCTCGGCAAGCGCCTTGTCGCGGCGGTCGGTGACGTAGCTCAGGGGGCCGCCGTAGCACACCACGGCGTCGAACTCGGCATCCTGAAAGCAGCGCAGGTCGGCGACGTCGCACTCGACCCAGTCCTCGATTCGCTGGGCGTAGCCCATCGACTGGGCGCTCCGCTGGTTCAGTTGCAGCTTGGTGGGGGAGATATCGGCCACCACCAACGAGCCGCACAGCGCGGCCAGCTCTGCGGTAAAGCGCCCGCGACCAGCGCCGATCTCTACCACCCGCTCACGCCCCGTCAGGTACTG
>JAAZBQ010000762.1 GCA_012513725.1 Chloroflexota bacterium | reverse complement strand
GAACGGCCGGTCCAGGAGATCCGCGGGGCCCAGGTCGAACGCCCGCGCATACTCTGCCACGTGTTGCTCGACCAACCACCGGTCCTCTGCGGAGAGATCCACCGCGCCGACCTCCTTCCCCAGGTAGTCGGGATCGAACCGTCCCCGGATGTAGATAGCGCCGCCGTGCATCCCCGTGCCGATGTAGCGAGAGGGATGGACAGCGTCCGGCCCCAACCGTCGGCCCAGGACGATCAGCGTGCCCCCGGCCATGTACTCGCCGAGAAAGTGCTGGGCCGTGCCGCCGATGACGATCACGGGCTTGATTGCCTCGTACTCTTTCATATGGATGCCCACCCGGTAGCCGACATTATCGCGGACCAGGATGCGGCCGCCGCGCATCGAGAGGCCCAGGACGTCTCCCGCCGAGCCGTGGATCACGATGCTGCCGGCGTTCATCGTGTTTCCGCAGCCGTCCTGGGCGTGGCCGAACACCTCGATCTCGGGCCCGTCCATGAACGCGCCGAGGTCCTGCCCTGGGATGCCCTCGATGCTCAGGCGTATCGGCCGGCGGAGGTTGGTGCCCAGGTAGCGCTGCCCCGAGACCCCCCAGACCCGGATGTGCGTGGCGCCCTCCTCGGCCAGGGCGGCCAGGCGCTCGTTCAGCACCCGGTAGGGGAGGCCGTGTGCGTCGATGGTGACCTCGTGGTCCGGTGAGGGATCCAGCGGCATGCCCAAGGTGACCGTCTGCGTGGTCTGCATCATGCACCTCCCGCCACTGCCGGCTCGGCGGGCAGCGGCTCTTCCAGGACCGGGGGCTCACCCAGCCGGCCGATCACCGGCTGGCCGCCCATGGGGATCGACACGGCGTCGAGTTCCGCCTCGACCGCGCCGATGGCCGATAGCTCCGAGGAGACGTACAGGAGGCTGCCCCGGGTGGCGGCCACCAGCGGGCGGAGCCGCACCCGGTCGCTGAGGCCCATCATCTCGCCGCCCCGGGCCAGGATGATGGTGAACGGTCCGTTCATGAGCAGCGAGCCGTACGTCTGCCGGAGCGCCCGGTACACGGCCTGCTCCTCGGGCGGCATGTGGTCGATGGCGTCCCACAGCGGCGCGGCGAACACGGCTGCGGCCAGGCGGGGCGTCAAGCCGTGCCGGCGTACCAGGAGGTCGGCCGCATAGGCGAACACCTCGGTATCGGTGCGCATGTCGCAGCGGTAGCCGTGCATCTCGACCGTTCGCCGGTTGATGCCATACGACGAGATCTCGCCGTTGTGCACGACCGACCAATCCAGGAGCCCAAAGGGGTGCGCGCCGCCCCACCATCCCGGCGTGTTGGTGGGAAAGCGGTTGTGGCCGGTCCATAGGTAGGCAGAGTAATCTTCTATCTGGTAGAACTCGGCGATCTGCTCCGGATGGCCGACACCTTTAAAGATGCCCATGTTCTTGCCGCTGGAGACGACAAAGGCCCCCTCGAAGCGCTCGTGGATGGTCATCACCTGGTGCACGACATAGTCCGCTTCCGTCCGCCCGACCATCTGCTCGGGCAGGGGCAGACAGAAGTAGCGCCAGAGTACGGGGGG
>JAAZBQ010000761.1 GCA_012513725.1 Chloroflexota bacterium | reverse complement strand
GAAGGCCTGACCCTAAGGGGGGCCTGATGCTTATGTGCGGTGAGGGGCCCGGCGCAGGCGTCTGCGCCGGGCCCCTGCGCACGTCGCAGGCTTCTAGAGCCCAGTGGATAGCATCCGTAGATAGATGATGGCCCTCTGGGGCCGAGGAGGGTAACGTATGCACGCGCAAGATGACGCGATGACCACCAACCCCTGGACCCACGCCCTCGCCAATCACGACCTGCACACCCACACCTCCTGGTCCGATGGGCGGCATCCGGTGTCGCTCCTGGTGCAGGAGGCGCGGGCCTATGAGCTGGATGCCATCGCCATCACCGATCACTACTTTCCCGGGATGGGTCCTGCCGAAAGCGACGAGGCGTTCGACCGCTACCTGACCGAGATCGACGCGGCGCGCTCGGGCCAGGACGATGTCCGGGTGTTACAGGGGATCGAGGCCACGGTCCTCGACGTCACCGGGCGGATATCGATCGACGCCGCGCACGCGGAGCGCCTGGAGTGGGTGCTCTGCGACCTGGGGAGCCGCTCCGAGGGCACGTTCCTCAACACCCCGGCGGACAAGGGCGTTTACATGGAGAATGTGGTCCGCACGTATCTGGGGCTGTGCGATGTGCCATACCTGAACGCCATCGCCCACCCGTTCAACACCGGCAACACGGTCCCCAGCGCCCTCCCCGCAGAGTACCCGGGACACCTCCTCCGCGAGCTGGCGCAAAAGATGGCCGAGCGCGACATCGTGTTTGACGTCATCAACTCGACGATGTACTGGTTCAAGGACTCGGGAATCGCACCGCGGGCGCTCACGGCGCAGTACGTGGAGGTGGTGCGTCTCTTCGCAGGGGAGGGCGTGAGGTTCCAGATGTCGTCCGACGATCACCGCACCGGCCTGGGGAACACCCGCTGGGCAGAGCTGGTCCTGCGCCGCGCAGGCGTTACCCGGGGGCAAATGGTGGACGCGCTGCGGATCGGGAAGCGGCGCTGAACGACAGGCACCAGAGGCAGATGGCGTGGACAGGCCGGAGCCTGCAGGTAGCTTACTGCCCCGGCACGTACGTCCGCAACAGCGTGCAGCCCTCGGCCGTCCGCACCGTAAAGGGGCCCAGCGCCGCCGGCAGGAGCGCCCACTGGACGGCGCACAGCTCCTGCGCGCCGCTGGGCCATGCGGGGCGACCCTCGCCGGGCTCCAGCCGCGCCCGACCCTCGACGGCGCCCCACAGCTCAAACGTGCTGCCGTCGCACTCCCCCGCGAACGCCGTCCCGGCCGCCAGCCGCACCCGCTCGACCACGAACTTGTCGCAGGCCACCAGTTCGTCCACCCGCAGGCCGTTCCGCTCCGAAACCGGCGTCGGCGGGATGGGCGCCGCCGGGGCGGGCCCAAAGTCGATGACGTCCAGCGCCCGCTCGATGTGCAGCGGCCGGGGGCGGCCGTCGGGGCCAGGACGGTCCCAGTCGTAGACCCGGTAGGTGGTATCCGAGTTCTGCTGGATCTCGGCCACCACCAGCCCGCTGAGCAGGGCGTGGACGGTGCCCGAGGGCACGCAGATGGCGTCGCCGGCTTGCACCGGCACCCGGCGCAGGATGCCGGCCAGTGCCTTGTTGGCCACGGCCTCGGCGAACGCCTCTCGCGTGACCCCGGGCCTCAGCCCGTAGATGATCTCGCCGCCCGGCTCGGCGTACAGCACGTACCACATCTCGGTCTTGCCCAGGTCGCCGCCATGGGTGCGGGCATAGGCGTCGTCGGGGTGCACCTGCACCGAGAGGCGCAGGTTGGCATCCAGGAGCTTGACGAGGAGGGGGAATCGCCCCCTATCCAGGGCATCGCGGGAGTGTTCGCCGAGGAGGTCGAGCCCCAGCCGCTCGACGACCTCCGGCAGGGTGAGGCCGGCCAGGGGCCCCTGGGCGACCGTCGTCGGCGACGAGGGGTGCGCCGACACCTCCCACGACTCCGCCACGATCCCGGGGGGCAGCGTCCGCCCGTAGAGGCGTTCGAGCCGGCGCCCGCCCCACATATAGTTCCGTAGCATCGGCTCGAACGTCAGTGGGTACAATCCCTCGCCCATCGATCCCCTTCTGTATGGTTGTCGCGACAGTATGCCACAGCACCTCAGTCTAGCACCGCCCCGCCCTCCGCGCAACGCCGTCCGCCGAGGGCAAGAGGACAGGATTACAGGATTGTGGGGAGGATTTGCAGGAGGAAGATGGGGAGGAGAGTGGCGGGAAGGCCGACCGTCGTGCCGCCCAGGGACGCGGCGTAGCGCCCCCGCGTGCCTGGGCGGCATAACAGCCAGGCCCCGCCCCATCCCCTCCCCACCCTCCTCCTGCAAGTCCTCCCCAAAATCCTGTCATCCTGTCTCCTCCAACACCCCATCGCAGCGCCCCGGCCGCGTTGACCCCGCCCGCGGGGACGACCATAATGACCCCGAGAGAACGCGCTCGATAGCCACAGAAGGGAGTTGCTGCGATGCTGTATCGACCCTTTGGCAAGTTGGGGTGGCCGGTGTCGGCCATCGGTTTCGGGACCTGGAACATCGGCGGGCAGTGGGGCGAGGTGGATGAGGCCACCGCATGGGCCTCGGTGCAGGCGGCCTACCAGCAGGGCATGAACCTGTTCGACACCGCCGAGTCCTACGGCGTCGTGAACGGTCTCTCCGAGATGCGCCTCGGCCGCGCCCTGGCAGGCATCCGCCACCAGGTCTACGTGGTGAGCAAGATCGGCCACTGGGGCGAGCGGAGCGGCGGAGGCGTCCCCAAGCACTCGGTGGACATGATCCGCCTCTGCGGCTATGCCATCCTCGGGCGGCTGCGCACCGACTGGGTGGACGTGGTCCTCTGCCACGAGAACGACCTGCAGGATCCCACCATCTATCTCGGCGGGTTCGAGGCGCTCAAGGACGAGGGCGCCATCCGCGCCTATGGCATCTCGACGAACGACCTGGAGGTTCTCCAGCGCTTTAACCGGGAGGGCACCTGTAGCGTCGTCGAGGTGGACTATTCGCTCCTGAACCGGGAGCCCGAGCAGGCGCTCTTGCCCTACTGCCAGGAGCACGGCATCGCCGTCCTGGTGCGGGGGCCCCTCCACCGGGGGATGCTCAGCGGCAAGTACGACGCCCGCTCGACGTTTAGCGACCAGGTGCGCTCGGCCTGGAACCCGGGCCAGCCGGGGAGGGAGCAGTACGAGGCCAAGGCGGCCGTGGTCGAGCGGCTCAAGGAGCACCTGCAGCCCGGCGACGAGATGGTCACGGCCGCGCTGCGCTACACCATCTCACACCCGGCCCAGCCGGTGGCGATCCCCGGGGCCAAATCGCCGGAGCAGGCCGTGATGAACGCCAAGGCCGGCGCCCGGGCCCTCACCGACGCCGAGCTCCGGGACCTCCGCGCGGTGTTGGACTGAACCTACCGCGGATTCCACGGATGGACGGATGGAACGGATGGGGGAGGATATCGCCCCAGCAAGGTGACGCCCTGCTGCAGAGGACACCCTCCCCCATCACGTCTTTATCCGTGGAATCCGTTCAATCCGTCCGATCCGTGGTAGACCCCTCTTCTTACTCCTGAGGCGTCACGTTCTCGATGGGCTTGACGTTGCCAAAGGTCGGCTGCGGGCCGCCCGAGGGCGCCGCCCAGCGCACGCCGTTCGTGATGACCTTCTGCACCTCGTCCTGGTAATAGATCGGCAGGGTCTCGTGGCCCGGGCTAAAGTAAAAGATCTTGCCGTTCCCCCGGTGGAAGCAGCAGCCGGAGCGGAACACCTCGCCGCCCGCGTACCAGGAGATGAACACCAGCTCATCGGGCTGGGGGATGTCGAACCGCTCGCCGTACATCTCGGTGTGGGGCACCTCAAAGTACGAGTCGAGCCCTTGGGTGATCGGGTGACTCGAATCCACCACCCAGACGCGCTCCTTTTCGCCGATCTCGCGCCAGCGCAGGTTGCAGGTGGTGCCCATCATACGCTTGAATATCTTGGAAAAGTGCCCCGAGTGCAGGACGACGAGCCCCATCCCCTCGAGGATCCGCGCCTGGACGCGATCCACCGTCTCGTCCGCCACGTCCCCGTGAGCCATGTGCCCCCACCAGGTGAGGACGTCGGTCTCGGCGAGGACCGCCTCCGGCAGGCCGTTGTCGG
>JAAZBQ010000108.1 GCA_012513725.1 Chloroflexota bacterium | reverse complement strand
GTTTCCGGACAGGAGCGGTGCAGGAGGTCTGGATGCCGGCCATTCGTTGTGCGCACCTGGTCAAAGAGTACCACACGCAAAAGGTGGTACGGGCGCTCGATGGCGTCAGCCTGGAAGTAGACGAAGGCGAGGTGTTCGGGCTGCTGGGCCCGAACGGCGCCGGCAAAACGACGCTGGTGCGCATCCTGGCCACGCTCCTCCGCGCCACCGGCGGCGAGGCCACCGTCGGCGGGTACGACGTGAGCCGCGACGAGAACGCCGTGCGCCGCATCATCGGGTACGCCGGGCAAGATTCGGAGCGCTCGGCGTACTTTCGCCTCACGGTGCGCGAGAACCTCGTCTACTTTGCCCACGCCCTACGCGGCGTCCCCCTCAAGGTGGCGGGCGAGCGCGTCGCCGAGCTCGCCGAGGGCGTGGGGTTCACCGACGTACTGGGCACCCACTTTTCGGCCCTCTCCGGCGGCCAGAAGCAGCTGGTCATCGTCATGCGCGCCCTCCTGCACCGCCCGCGGATCGTCTTTATGGACGAACCCTCCAAGAGCCTGGACCCCGTCACGGCCGACCGGGTGAAGGATTTTGTCCTCGGCCACGCCCGCGAACACGGCATGACCATCCTGCTCACCACCCACAACATGCGAGAGGCGGAAGAGTTCTGCAGCCGCTTGGCCTTTATCAACCGCGGGCGCCTGCGCTTTGTCGGCACGCCGGGCGAGTTCCGCCATGCCGTCACGGTGCAGGAGGTCGTCGAGGTGGGGTTGAGCAGCGACCATCCGCTCCGCGAGCGCCTGCAGACCCTCGGCGCCGCCTCCCAGGCGGTGAACAACGGCTCCCTGCGCCTGTACGGCGACGACGGCTACACCCTGCTGCGCCAGGTAGTGGCCATGCTGGACGAGGCCAACGTGCGCGCCTCGGTCCGCATGGTGGAGCCCTCTCTGGAGGACGCCTTTAGCGTGATGGTGCAGAACGACGGGGAGGAACACCATGACTAGCATGGCGACACCACGTGCCAGCCGGACCGCGGCCGCGCGCACCTGGCTGATCGGCGAAGCCCTCGGTGCGACCCGCCTGTTCTACATGAGCGTGTGGCGCAACTGGCTCACGCTCAAGCAGTACAAGGTCAACTTCTTCTTTAGCTTTTTGTCGGGCGCCTTGTTCGGCCTGGGGATGCTGATGTTCGCCCTGGTCTTTGACACCGAGCTCCTGCAGCGAACGGTGGGCACCACGAACTATGTATCGTTCGCCGTCCTGGGCGTCGGCTATCAGGCCTGGCAGGGGGTCGCGTTGTGGGGCGCCTCGGAGATGTTCCGCAACGAGCTGAGCACCGGTCAGATCGACTATACCTTCACCTGCCCCTTTTCGCGCTACGGCTACATCCTGAGCAACGTCGCGGCGCTGGCCGTCCAGGAGACCATCTTTTTCGTGCCGATGTTCGCCGTGGGGATGTGGTTCACCCGTGAGACGCTGACCCTCAGCGGCCTCGCGCTGGGGCTGCTGGGCACCCTCCTCTCGGTGGGGGTTCTCGTGCAACTGGGGGCGTTCTTTGGGGCACTGGTGTTGCGCTATCGCCAGGTCACGGCCATCTTCGGGTTCTTTAACTTTGCCTTCCAGATGCTGACGGGCATGTTCGTGCCGGTGCAGGCCATGCCCGCCGCGCTGCGCGCCGTCGGGCTGACGCTCCTGCCGCAGACCTACGGCATGGATCTCCTCCGCCACTATGTGATGGGCACCAGTACCATCGTGCCGGTGGCCCAGGAGTGGGGGATGCTGGTGCTGCAGTTGGTGGTCTTTGGCGCGCTGGCCAAGGCCTCGGTGGCCTTGCTCGAGCGCTCGGCGCGCGATCAGGGCCTACACTACATCTAGTGGGGCGTCAAGTTACGTCGCCAGACCATTGACACCCGCTGCGCGATTTGATATATTGGAGCCGTGAGGTTCCGAGAGAGTGCCCTTGAAGCCTGTGCCCGGACTTGCGAGTCCGGGCGCTTTCGTTATCGAATATCCGTCCCTTCAAGGGCTACAGAACACGGGCAGGAGGGGTAACGGAGCGCATACTCTCGCTACATCGGACTCTCGCACGGTCGCAAGAGGAATCTGGCACTGGAGCGCTTGGGCTCACGATGAGCCGCACGGGCCCGCAAGCACCTTGCACCTCGCTACGCGGGCCAGAAGAGGAACGCTGAACATGGGCAACAATCTGTACGTTGGCAACCTGAGCTACAACACCACCGAGGACGGGCTAAGGCAGGCCTTTGCCACCTATGGCGAGGTCACCCGGGTGAACATCATCACCGACCGCGAGACGGGCCGCCCCCGCGGCTTTGGTTTCGTGGAGATGGGCACCGACGAGCAGGCGCAGGCCGCCATTCAGGGCCTCAACGGCCAGGATCTGGACGGGCGCCAGATCCGCGTGGCCGAGGCCAACCCCCGTCAGCCGCGCGAAGACCGCGGGGGCTTTGGTGGCAGCCGCACCCGCTGGTAGCCGAGCCGGTTGCTGGCGTGCTGCACGCAGTCAAGGGGTCGCCCTCCGGGGCGACCCCTCACTATGTCAGGAGCCCGTGGGTGAGCGTCCTCCGCCGCCCCCGCGCCGCACGAGCGTAGCCCCCAACGACGCGGCGTTGTGGTTGCCCAGCGCCACCTGCATCTCCTCCTCGGTGCAGCCCAGCAGCACCTTGATCTCCGCATCGCGCTTGAACAGGTCCACGGAGACGATGACGCCGCCCACCTCTGCCGGCCGGATGCTGCCCAGGTAGACATCGATCCCGCCGCCATCCGCCGCCGTGGTGCCCTCCAGGTAGCCATAGTCCAGCGGGTAGACCCACTCGGGGTAGCGCGGGTGCGTCGAGCCGCGGGGCCGGTCGATGACCAGACGCGCCGACGCCGTCAACTCGTCCAGATGCCGCCAGAAGCGCGATGCGTCCATGACCCGTCCTTCCAGGCGCCTGACGCCCACTACCACCCCAGGCGCAACTCGAGGGGCGGGCCGCCGCCGGCCCACGCCCCGTTGGCGTCCTCGAGAACGATCCGCAGGCGATCGCCCGAGCGCAACGCGATGTGCAGCGGCCGGCGCCCGCCATGGCGCAAGAGATCCGCCAGCCGCACCCGGGCACGTTCCAGCGGTGCATCCTGCACATAGATGAGCAGGACCAGGCCCTCGTCGATCGGCGCCCCGGGCGCGGCGCCCTCGAGGAGCCGCGCCTCCAGCCAGTAGAGCACCAGCTCGGCGGGCAGCGGTCCATCCGGATCTCCCGCCGCCCCGTCGAACAGAACGACCTCTCCGCCCTGCTCGCTCGCGCGCGGCGCACCGCGATAGACGACCGCCTCGCTGGCCGCCGGGGGCGTGGGGCCCCGCTCGCGCCGTCGCCTGGAGAACAGCCCGCCGAACTCGGACCGCGAGGTCCGGGCGAGCGGTGCGCCTGCGTCGCGAGCCTGCAGGGTGCGGGGAGGTTCTGCTCGCTGAAGGAACGACGCGACGTTCATCGGCGCGTACCCCAAGCCCGGCCCCCCGCGCACAAACTCCTCGGACCATCCGGCGGGCAGCGCGTTCGCCACCGGCACGGTGCCGGCCACCGGCTCGCCGCGCTCCTCGCGGACCCCGATCAGGGCGGTCTCTGTGCTCGGCAGGCCGTACGCCAGCGACTCGCGGATCACGAGGTCGCGCAACGCCGCCTCGGCGTCGGCGCGGACGTTCTCCGCATAGATCGGACGTCGCCCCGACGCGCTTCCCAGCACGGCGTCGGGGTCGTAGCCGAGTCGACGCAGGTGCTCGGCGACGGCCGCACGATCTCGGCCAGAATGCACGAGGTACTCGAGATCCACGATCCGGCCGGCGCCAAAGAGTACCTGAATCGCCGGGATGCCCTCCGCCGGCAGCGTCACGTCCTCACGCGCCAGCACGCCCTCGGCAGCGCGCAGGCGGAGCCGGAGCCCACCCTCGCCCCGACGGGCGCGGCCGACCACCCATCGGACGCTGCCGGCCGCCAGGGCGCCGAGGTCCACGGCGCTCCACCCCTCCTCGGCGGGCGCCGATCGCCGGTCGCCAACCTGCAGGGAGGGCCGGTCCACCTCGAGGCGCACGTCGGCCCAGAGGGGCGCCGCCCACTCGGCCAGCACCTCGTCGAGGACCGTGGCGATATCCTCCTCGTCGGGGTCGCTGGTGAGAAAGCGCGCCACGCCGCCGCCGCGGCGGGCCAACTCGCGCGCCAGGAGATCGTTCGGCGCCGCGTCGATGCACAGCACGCTGACCCGACGGCCTTCCGGACGGGCGGCCTCCTCGTCCACCAGGCGCAGGAGGCGCCCGGCGTCGCTCACCTGGGCATCGGTGATGATGAGGACGTGCCGGGCGCGGCGGGCGTCGTCCGCCGGCGTGCGCAGGGCCTGCTCGAGGGCCACGCCGAGCTCCGTGCCCCCCGAGGTCTTTTCGCCGTCCAGGAACTCGTTGGCCCGGCCCACGTGTTCTGCGTCGCCGGGGAGCAGCGCCCGGGAGAGCCACGCCGTCTCGCTGTGAAAGACGCCCAGGCCAAAGGCATCCTCGGGCCGCAGGTCGGCGAGGAAGCGCTGGACCGCCCAGTCGGCCGCCTCCCACTTGGGGCCCTTCATGGAGCCCGAGTGGTCGACGAGCAGGATCACCTCCCGGGCCAGCGGCTGCGTCTCCTGCGCGTCCCGGGTTGGCGCCGCGATCTGCGCCAGGAGGTAGACCCACTCCCCTCGGGCTCGGCGTAGACGTCGGGCGTCAGGGTCGGCCGGTCGACCGCCTGAGGTGGGGCCCAGGCAAGGACGCAATCCCGATCGGGAAGCACCTCGCCGCCCGCAAGAGTAACGCGCACGGCGCCGTCCGCGGGGCGCACGTCGAGGGAGTGGGTCCGGCTCGTGACCTCCTCTGCCCCTCGGACCGCCAGATCCAGCGCAAAGCGGTGCCCCGGGTCGCGGAGGAGGGTCAGTGGCTGCCCCTGGGCATGCCGGGCGGTGAGCTCATCGCTGCGCACGTACCGGGGGGCCATGGTGAGGGGAACGCGGAGCGACCAGCCGCCCCGCTCGGCGCGGGCCAACTGCACGTAGCGGGTCTCGACCCGCACCTCCTCGTCGGGGCGCAGCCCGGTCACCCGCAGGGTTAGGGCGTCGGGCGACTCGCGGGTGGCCAGGGCGGCCTGCCGCCCCTCCTGACGGGCCTGCTCGTACTCCTTTTCCGCGACGTCCCGGGGTTCCAAGCGGGTGTGGATCTCCACCTCGCCGAAACGCACCCGGATGCCCGTCACCGCCGCGTCGCCGGGAAGGGGAAAGCGGTAGAGCGCCTCGAGCGGCCGGGCATAGTCGGCGCGTGAGTAGCCGAACTCCTGGATGAGCGTGAGGTGTGCCAGGGGGCCGACGACGTCCCCGGAGAGGACCGTGCGCCGCAGCGGCACAAAGCGCTGCGCGGGCTTTTCGCCGGCGGGCACCGCCTCCAGCACCGGGAACCCTCCGCCCCGGGAGTTCAGGTAATGCTGGCGAGCGAACATGG
>JAAZBQ010000760.1 GCA_012513725.1 Chloroflexota bacterium | reverse complement strand
CTCTCGTTCTTGAGCAGGTCGGCCAGGGCCGACAGGAGCAACATGACGTTCGGCTGCTGGGAAGCGTAGCCCATCAGGCCGATGCGCCAGGCTCGACCGGCGAACTGCCCGAGACCGCCGCCGATCTCGATCCCGTAGGTGTTCAGGAGGCGGCCGCGCACCGTCGCATCGTCCACACCCTCGGGAATCATCACGGTGGTGAGGGACGGGAGGCGGATGGCGGGATCCTGAACGGCCAGCCGCAGGCCCAGTGCTTGGAGGCCGGCGATCAGCGCCCGCTGGTTGGCCCGGTGCCGGGAGTAGCGCGCCTCCAGTCCCTCCTCCTCGATCTCAACCAGTGCCTCGCGGAGAGTGTACAGCATGGTAATCATGCCCGTCTGGTGGTAGGCGCGCTCCGGCCCCCAGTAGCGCCAAATCTCCCCGGCGTCCAGGTAGAAGGATTGCACCGGCCGCTTGCGCGCCCGGAAGGCCTCCACGGCGCGGGGGCCCATGGTGATGGGCGCCAGGCTGGGGGGCGCGCCGACGCACTTTTGCGTGCCCGAATAGGCCACGTCAATGCCCCGCGCGTCCACGTCCACCGGCATGCCGCCCAGAGACGTCACACAATCCACCAAAAAGAGCGCCCCCGCCTCGTGGGCCAGCGCGCTCAGCGCTTCCAGGGGCTGCAAGACACCGGTGGAGGTCTCGGCGTGGACCACGGCCACCACCTTGGGCCGGCCGCCGCGGAGCGCCTCGGCGAGTTGCTCGGGCTGCACGGCGGTGCCCCAGGCCGCATCCACCCGGCGCACGACGATGCCGGCGCGTTCGCAGATGTTGACCATCCGCTCGCCAAAGGCGCCCTGGACGCAAACCACCGCCTCGTCGCCCGGCTCCAGGACGTTGATGAGGGCCGCCTCCATACCCGCCATGCCGGTGCCCGGAACGCACATCGTCCACTCGTTCTCCGTCCCGAACACGCGGCGCAGAAGGACCTGCGTCTCGTCCATCATCCGCAGGTACTCGGGATCCAGATAGCCCAGGAGCGGCGTGGCGCCGGCGCGCAGCACGCGGGGCGATATCTGGCTGGGGCCCGGACCCAGGAGGAGGCGGGGGGAGGGGTTGAGTTGCGCGAATGCTCCGGCCATGGTGATGCTCCTTTGCGGGTGTGCGGTTTCGGCTCTCAGCCGCCAGCTCCAGGACGCCGACAGGTGCGAACGACCGGGAGGGGCCACGTCTGCCCCGCCCGGGCGCCCCGATTCTACCATGCTGGCGGGCGGCTCACAAATGGGGAGGGCCGGTGCACATCGACAGGAGGCGGTGCACACGTTTCGCGCTGAGAGACGGAGTTGAGGATGGCGCGCCCTCCCTAGGGAAGCGCGCTTGCCCTTCGGGGAGGTTCCGATGTCCAGGTGCGTCCGTCTTCCAGCAGAGCCAGGCGCACCAAGGGGCGCATTCGGGAGGGCGTCGACACGACCGCCTGGCGCGCGACCTGTTCGTGCCCTTGGGGTTGTCTCTGCGCCGGGAACCTTCCCGGAAGCCGTGCCGCAGACGGCCCAGCAGCTTCCGGGAAGGGGAG
>JAAZBQ010000759.1 GCA_012513725.1 Chloroflexota bacterium | reverse complement strand
GAGAGGCGTGAGACGCTATGGCACGCTACATCGTGCAGCGAGTGCTATCCACAATACCGACGATGCTCATCATCATCGTGATCGGCTTTGTCATCATGGAGCTCCCCCCGGGCGACTATTTGACCTACTATGTGTCGCAGTTGGAGGCCCAGGGGCATGAGGGCGCGCGGGAGGAGGCCGAACTGCTGCGCAAGCGCTACGCCCTCGACCGGCCGGCCCACGAGCGCTTTTTTTCCTGGCTGTGGCGCTTTGTCCAGGGCGATTTCGGCGAATCCTTTGCCTTTCGGCGCCCGGTGCGCGACCTCGTCGGCGAGAGCCTGCTCCTGACCTTGGTCCTGTCGCTGACCAGCCTGCTGATATCCTGGCTGATCGGCATCCCCATCGGTGTCTATTCGGCCACGCACCAGTACTCCCTGGGCGATCACTTTTTCACCCTGGTGGCCTTTGTGGGCACCGGCCTGCCCGGCTTTCTCCTGGCGCTGGTGCTGCTCGTCTTTGGGTCGCAGATGCTGGGCTACACGCCCCTGGGGCTGTTCTCCGCCGAGTACGAGGCGGCGCCCTGGTCGTTGGCGCGCGTCGGTGACCTCCTTCAGCACATGTGGATCCCGGCACTCATCGTGGCGGTGACCGGCACCGCGGGCCTGATGCGCACCATGCGCGGCAACCTCCTGGACGTGTTGCGCCAGAACTATGTGCAGACCGCCCGGGCCAAGGGAGTGACCGAGCGCACCGTCGTATGGCGCCACGCCGTGCGCAACGCCATCCACCCCTTGATCATGTCCCTGGGCATGTCACTGCCGGGCCTGATCTCGGGCAGTTCCATTACCGGCATCGTCCTGAACCTGCCGATCATGGGGCCCCTGTACCTGCAAGCCGTGCGCCAGCAGGACATCTACCTCGGGGGCACGTTTCTGATCCTGGTCACGTTGCTGCTGATCGTCGGGAACCTCCTGGCCGACATCCTGTTGGTGATCGTGGATCCGCGCATCCGGTATGACTAGCAGCCCGATGACATGCCCCAGCAGGGGCGCACGCCGGGATCGTAACCGAAGGCAGTTGTTGCCACCGAGCGGAGCGGGTGAATGGATACGAATGCTCAAGCAGTAGAAGCGGCACCGGCCCCCAAGAAGCGTGACACGGCGCCGTTGACCGTTCGCCAGATCGTCTGGATGCGTTTCCGGCGCAACCGGTTGGCCATCGTGGGCGGCGTGGTGGTCATCGGGCTGTACCTCATGGCCATCTTTGCCGGATTCCTGGCACCCTATGCGGTGAACACGACCCACTCCAAGCACGCCGGCGTCGGCCCCAACGGCCTGCACGTCTGGGACCACGAGGGCAACTTTCACTGGCCCCCGTTCGTGTACGGGTACGACGCGTCCATCGACCCGGCCACCTACCGGCGCATCGCCGTGCGCACCGACGACATGTACCCGGTGACCTTTTTCGGCCGGGGCGATCCCTATACCATCCTCGGGATCGTCTCCGGCAACCGCCACCTCGTCACGGTGGATGAGCCGGGCAAGCTGTTCTTCCTGGGGACCGACACCCTCGGGCGCGACCTCCTCTCCCGGATCTTTTACGGCGCCCAGGTCTCGCTGAGCGTCGGCCTGGTGGGCGTGTTCCTCAGCCTGACGATTGGCACGTCGGTGGGGGTGGTGGCCGGCTTGTACGGCGGTGCGTTCGACAACATCGCCATGCGCATCGTCGAGGTGCTCACCGCCTTTCCCCAGATCCCGCTCTGGATGGCCCTGGCCTCGGCGCTGCCCCCCACGCTGAACTCGCTGCAGGTGTACTTTGGCATCACCGTGGTGCTCTCCTTCCTGAACTGGGGCGGGCTGGCGCGGCAGGTGCGGGCCAAGGTGCTGGCGCTGCGGGATGGCGACTATGTGACCTCGGCGCGGCTGAACAACTGCAGCGTGCCGCGCATCGTGGTCCGCCACCTGTTCCCGAATACGCTCAGCCACGTGTTGGTGCGGGCCACCCTGGCCATCCCGGCCATGATCCTGGGCGAGACGTCGCTATCGTTCCTGGGCCTGGGCATCCGCCCGCCCATGACCTCCTGGGGACTCTTGTTGAGCGAGGCGCAGGCCGTGCGCGTCCTCTTGCAACAGCCCTGGCTGCTGGCGCCCATCGTGCCGGTCATGACCACGGCGATCTGCTTTAACCTGCTCGGCGACGGCCTGCGCGACGCGGCCGACCCGTTCGCCGACTGAGCCGCACACGTACACAAAGGGGCTACCGATGTCGGATCAGCTGCTTCTCGAGGTGCAGGACCTCCAAACTCACTTTTTCTTGGATCGGGGCATCGTCCGGGCGGTGGACGGCGTCAGCTTTGGTGTCGAGCCCGGCCGCACCCTTGGCGTGCTCGGCGAGAGCGGCTGCGGCAAGTCGGTCACGGGGTACTCGATCCTGCGCCTGGTGCAAAAGCCTGGCCGCACGATCGCGGGGCACGCGTACCTCAGGCGCAGGCTGGCCAACGGGCGTGGCGGGGCCAGCGAGGTTGTGGACCTGATCGGCCTCGATCCCCAGGGGCCCGAGATCCGGCGCATCCGCGGGCACGACATCGCCATGGTGTTCCAGGAGCCGATGACGTTCCTGAACCCCGTCTACACCCTGGGTAACCAAATCATGGAGGGCATCCTCCTGCACCGGGACGTCTCCAAGCAAGAGGCCCGGTCCCAGGCGATCGAGATGCTCCGCCTGGTGGGCATGCCTGATCCGAACGCCATGGTGGACCGCTACCCGCACCAACTCTCGGGCGGCATGCGCCAGCGCGGCATCATCGCCATCGCGCTCTCCTGCCACCCTAGCCTCCTGATCGCCGACGAGCCCACCACGGCCCTCGACGTCACCACCGAGGCCCAGATCCTGGACCTCATGCGCGGGCTGCAGGCGGACCTGGGCATGGCCATCCTCTTTATCACCCACAACCTGGGGGTGATCGCCGAGATGGCCGAGCGGGTCATCGTCATGTACCTGGGCAACGTCGTCGAAGAGGCCGACGTGCGGACGCTGTTCCGCGAACCCAAGCACCCCTACACCAAGGCGCTCTTGCAGTCGATCCCCAAGATCGGGCGCAAGAGCCGCAGCCGGCTCAACGCCATCAAGGGGATGGTGCCCGACCCGCTAAACATCCCGGCCGGCTGCCGCTTTCACGACCGGTGCCCCCAGTTCATGCCGGGCAAGTGCGACGTGATGGAACCCGAAATGGTGGAGGTGGGCCCCGACCACTCGGCGCGCTGCCTCCTGTATGGACTACCCGGAGGGTGATCGAGTGGAACAGGCGCTAACCAGCGATCAGGATATCGTCCTGGAGGTCACCGACCTCGTCAAGCACTTTCCCATCAAGCGCGGGTTCCTGCAGCGGCAGGTGGGCAGCGTCAAGGCCGTCGATGGGGTCACCTTCCGGGTGCCCGGGAGCAAGACCCTGGGCCTGGTGGGCGAATCGGGCTGCGGCAAGACCACCACGGGCCGCTGCATCCTGCGCGCCATCGAACCCACCGCCGGTGAGGTGATCTTTCACCACGACGAGTTGGGGCCGCTGGACGTGGTGTCCGCCGACCCGGAGACCCTCAAGCGGGTGCGGACCAACGTCCAGATGATCTTTCAGGACCCCTACGGTTCGCTGAACCCCCGCATGACGCTCCTGGAGATCGTGGGCGAGCCGCTGACGGTCAACCGCGGGGTCCGTGGGCATGAACTGGAGGACCGGGTGGCCGAGCTCCTGCGGGTGGTGGGGCTGCACCCGGAGTACATGCGCCGCTTCCCCCACGCTTTTTCCGGCGGGCAGCGGCAGCGCATCGGCATCGCCCGGGCCCTGGCGCTGAACCCGCAGCTGGTGGTCTGCGACGAGCCGGTGAGCGCCCTGGATGTCTCCATCCAGGCCCAGACCCTGAACCTCCTCCAGGACCTGCAGGAGCAGTACGGACTGGCCTACCTCTTTGTGGCCCACGACTTGAGCGTGGTGGAGCACGTGGCCGACGCCGTGGCGGTGATGTACGTGGGCCGGCTGGTGGAGACGGCCGAGACCGAGGAACTGTACCTGAACCCCCGCCACCCCTACACCGAGGCGCTCCTCTCCTCCGTGCCCCGGCCCGACCCAACGGCGATCAAGAAGCGCATCATGCTGGAGGGCGAGGTGCCCTCCCCGGCCAACCCGCCCCCTGGCTGCCATTTCCATCCCCGCTGCCGCTACGCGACGGACGAGTGCCGGCACGAGGTGCCGATCCTGCGGGAGATCGCGCCGGAGCACTTTGTGGCCTGCCATCGGGCCGACGTCCTACACCTGGCGGGGGTGGGGTGAGCATGGCGCGCCAGGAGCCGCAACGCGCGGGCGCTGGGCGCACCGTCCTGAACTGGCTGCTCGTCTACGGCGGCTGGGCAGCGATTTCGGTCCTGGCCGTCGTGGCGGCCTTTGCCGTCCGCAGGACCCTGGTGATGGCCTACACCACCCTGGGGGGTGACCGGTGGGCGCTGG
>JAAZBQ010000758.1 GCA_012513725.1 Chloroflexota bacterium | reverse complement strand
GGCGGTGACCGGCTCCATCCCCCAGGACCCCGAGGACCAGTCCGAGCCGTACTGGTGGTGGCGCTGGACCTGGTACGAGCACCAGAACCTCCGCGACCAGCGCGCCGAGGCCTTTACCTCGCTCTTGTGGGAGGGGATCCACACCTACACGTACGTCACCCGGGCCACCACGCCGGGCGACTATGTGGTGCCGCCGGCGCGGGCCGAGGAGATGTACGCCCCGGAGACCTTTGGTCGGAGCGGTACCGACCGCGTGATCGTCGAATAGTGCGACCAGCAGGGCAGGGGCGCCACGCGCCCCTGCCCCGGCTGCTCTCCTGCCCCCGTCCCCGTGTCCCTGCGCTCCCCCTCCTCTTTTCCCCCTGCCTGGGGCCGAGCGCCCGTCCGGTTGGACCTCGGGCCCACACCGTGGATAATGGGCCCAGGAACCGTTGCACGTTCGATCATTGAGAAGGAGCACGCACCCCATGCGCGAGAACAAGATCCGTAGCCTGTTGCAGGCTGGCCAGCCCACCCTCTGTGCCCGGACGGCCATCGTCTGGCCCGACGTCGTGGAGCTCATCGGGGCATTGGGCATCTATGACTATGTGGAGTACGCCGCCGAGTACGGCACCTTTGCCTTGCCCGACCTGGACAACTATTGCCGGGCCGCGGAGCTCTACGGCCTGGGGACCATGATCAAGCTGGACCAGGACCCCCGCGTCTTTATGGCCCAACGGGCCATCGGCTCGGGGTTCGAGAGCGTCCTGTTCGTGGACTGCCGCACGGTGGACGAGGTGGCCGAGTGCGTGCGCATCTGCCGGCCCGACACCCCGGACGGCGGGGGCATCTTTGGCGCCGCCTCGCGGCGCTTTGCCTACACGGGCGGCGCCCTGCCCGAGATGGCCCAGGCCCTCCAGGACGTGGTGGTGGCCATCATGGTGGAAAAGGCCGTGCTGGTGGAGCAACTGGAGGAGGTCCTGGCGGTGCCCGGAGTGGACATGATCCAGTGGGGCCCGACGGACTATACGATGAGCAGCGGCCTGTACACCCAGCGCAACGCCCAGGCAGAGGTGAAAAAGGTGGAGCGTCGGGTGCTGGAGACGTGCCTGGAAAAGGGCGTGCCCCCGCGGGTGGAGCTCCAGAGCCTGGATAACATCGAGTACTACCTGGAGATGGGCATCCGGCACTTCCGCATCGGCCACGACATGGCCATCCTGCGCGACTATTGGCGGACCCAGGGCCAGGCCCTCAAGGACCTCCTGGAACGCGCGTAAAGCCTCCGCCTACGACGACGCCGCCGGCAGCGCCGGCGGCGTCGTGTGTCTTTGCGAGGGGCGCCGTCCGACGCGCCTACCGGCCGCCCATATCGGGCCCCCAGTGCTCCAGCACCTGCGCCCGATCCCCCAGCACCCCCAGGCAGTCGGCGACGTCCAGGTGCTGTAGGACGCCCGGGAGGCAGTTGGTGGCCGGCCAGCGAACGATCGGGGCGGCCGTCCACTCCGCAAAGGAGGCGGGGGCCCCCTCCAGCACTACCTCGCTCACCCGCTCGTCCAGGACGGCGGCGAACAGGGCCAGGATGCTCCCCTGCCCGTAGCCGTGGAGGCGCACCTCCCGCGCCCCCTCGCCACGCAGCAGGGCGATGGTGCGCAGGACGTCGTACACCCGCCGCCCGAGGTAGGATTCGCCGAGGAGCAGGCCATACCCGCGCAGCATGTATTCCACGTTGTAGGGGTGCCAGAATTCCAGGCCGTCGTCCTGCTCGGTCTCGCCGAGCCCCCGCACGTCCAGGGCGTACAGCGGCTCCCCTTCCTGATAGGCCAGGCCCCCGCGGTCCATCTCCT
>JAAZBQ010000757.1 GCA_012513725.1 Chloroflexota bacterium | reverse complement strand
GCTCTGGAGGAGGTCAGCCTGGACCTCGGGGAGGGCGAGGTGCTGTGCGTGCTGGGGCCCTCCGGCAGCGGCAAGACCACGCTCCTGCGCATCGTGGCGGGCCTCGAGCCCCCCGATACGGGGGAGGTGGCCATCGACGGCCGGGTCGCCAGCGCTCCGGGGCGCGTGATCCCGTCGCACCTGCGCGGGATGGGGTTGGTGCCGCAGACAGCCGCCCTGTGGCCCCACATGACGGTGGCCCAGAACATCCTGTTTGGGCTGCAGAACCTCTCGCGTGGCGAGGCACGAGGTCGCCTCGGCATGCTGCTGGCGGCCACCGGCCTTGGCGCGCTGGCCGGGCGCTACCCGCACCAGATCTCGGGGGGCGAGGCGCGCCGGGTGGCGCTGGCGCGCGCCCTGGCGCCCCGGCCGCGCTGCCTGCTCATGGACGAGCCCCTGACGAATCTGGACCCCGACCTGAAGAACTCCCTCCTCGACCTCATTGCCGGGCTGCGCGCCGAGATGGGTGCCAGTCTCCTCTACGTGACGCACCACGCCGACGAGGCCGAGGCGCTCGGGGGGCGGGTCCTGACGCTCCGGGCGGGGCGGGTCGAGGGTGCGGAGGCCGATTGTGGCGGCTGACGATTGGGGCTCCCGCTCTCCCGTGCGCCACGCCGCCCTGGTGCTCGTGCAGCTTGCCCTGGGCGCTGCCCTCGTGCTGGCACTCGGGTTCGGCGCGCGCACGCTCCTGCGGCGCTCGGCGGCCCGCCACGCCCCCGAAGGGTATACGCAGGTCCGGCCTCCCGTAGAGGTCTCCGCGCTCGCCATCCAGGGGGATACCGTATGGGCGGGGGGGATGGGCGGACTGTACGCCATCGACCGCGTGGGCGCCAGTCCGCAGCCGCTGCCTCCGGGCGGTCCCCGGCTGCGGCACGTGCGCGGCCTGGCCGTGGACGCAGCCGACCGGCTGTGGATCGCCCACCGCGACGGCCTCACCTCCCTCGACGGGGGCGCCTGGCAGAGCTGGACGGAGGCCGATGGCCTGCTCCCCGGCCCGGCGCTTGCCGCCTACGTGGATCGCGAGGGGCGGGTATGGGTGGGCGCCGAGGGAGGCGTCGCCGTGCGCGAGGGGGAGGGGTGGCGCCGGATCACCCCTGAGGATGGGCTGGGCGCGCCCGAAGTGGACGTTATCTACCAGGATGGTGCGGGTGCGATGTGGTTCGGGTCGGCGTCCCCGACGCGGGGCGGACTCTCGCGGTTTGACGGCCTCTCCTGGCAGTTCTATACTGCCGACCACGGCTTGGTCCACGACTCGGTGAACGCCATCCTCGAGGCCCACGACGGGGCGCTCTGGGTGGCCACCGGCTTTGCCAACCGCGGCGGGGCGTCGCGGCTGGCCGGCGGGGAGTGGAGTATCCTCCGGCACGAGGACGGGCTGGCCGGTGAAAAGGTGCGCTCTCTGTTCGAGGACCGCGACGGCCGGCTCTGGTTCGGCTCCGAGTACGACGGCGTTGCGATCCGCGATGGCGCCACCTGGCACGTCCTGACGCCCGACGATGGCCTGACCGGCTGGGAAGCCAAAGCGATCCTCCAGGATCAGGACGGCGCCTACTGGCTGGGCACCGAGGACGGTGTCACCCGCATCGCACACTGGCGTTTCATCCACAGCGGGGGATCACATCGTGACCTTCGATGATGCAAGCCGGCAGTACGCCGACCTTCGTGCGCGGGTGCAGGCAGGGCGCCTGACCCAGGAGCAGTTCTTTGCCGCGGTGGCCCAACTGCGCGTGCAGGACCAGCGCGGGGTGTGGTGGCAGCTCCATCCAGACGGGCACTGGCTCTTCTGGGACGGGCAGGCCTGGCAGACGGCCCCCACGCAGCCGGCTCCGACAACCGCCCGCCGCCCCAGGAAAGCGCCCGCCCGAGCGCCGGCCCAGAGCCGCCGGACTCCGGCCCAGAGCCGCCAGGCCCCGGCCGGGGCTCGATCCTCGGCCGCCCGCACCCCGCTCGCGCAGCGCTCCCAGCGCTGGTTCGACATCGTCTCGATCCTGGGCGGGGGCGCCGCGGGCACGCTGTGGTACCTGTACTCCTCCATTCGCAGCGAGCGCGAGGGCACGGACATCGAGTCCTCCCTCATCATGGCGCTGCTCCCCGTGGCCATCGTCGTGCTGCGCGGGCCACTCGACCGCATCCTGGCCTTGTTCGACCCCCTTCGCCGCCGGATCCCGCGCATCATCCTGATCGGTGCGGGCCTGGCGGCGCCCTTTGTGGTCGCCACTCTGCTCTACGGCGAGTACACCGAGTACCCCTACCTCCGTATTTCGACCGTGGTCGGCACGCTGGTCTCCTACCTGCTGATCCGCACGCCGGTCGTCGGCCGTCGGGTCGCGCCACCAGACGTTGCGCGGCCGGGAGGCGCGCAATGAGGACCCCCCGCCGCCTGGTCTCCTGGGTGCGCCTCCTCGCCTGGGCGCTGCTGCTCTTGGCGGCCTGGGAGCTGCCCGTCCTCGCCGATGACTGCCTGCGCGATCCCCTGAACGCCAACGACTGCCTGCGCACGCCGGGGACCGCCCCCATCATCGCCGGCGTCGCCACGGTGGTGGTCTCGGTGCTAGTGAACGGGCAGGAGGTGGTGCGTACGGTGCTCCAGCCTCGTTCAGGCGGACAGCCGTCCGACAACGGCGCCGAGGAGGGGGAAGAAGAGCAGGAGCCCCGGCAGCTCCAACTGCAGATCGACACCCGCGACGCCGCGGGGGCGGCCCGCACGGAGCTGAATGTCGACGAACGGGATCGCCTGTATGTCTATGCCCGTTGCCTGGAGGTGGGCAAGGGCCCGCTCCCCGCGGCCACCCAGAGCATCCGCTTCCAGCTCACCGATGGCCAGGCTTGGGTGACCCTGAGGGACCAGGGCATGCAGTACGAGAGCCGCATCGTCGCCGTCGATACCGTGCAGCCGGCGCCGGAATCCGCCATGCCCGAGGCCGTCTCCGTCTATGTGTCGGCGACCTTTGAGGGCGAGTCGGTGGGCGCCTCGGTGAGCCTGGCCCTGACGTCGTCGCAGTTCATCCTCGAGGTAACCTGACATGGACGCTCCGCACGTGGTGGTCAAGCGGATAACCTGGGATGGCACCGGTTGGGAGTGCGATCCCCTCCACGTCGTGGTCTACCTGCTGAACCGCAAGACGGGCCAGAAGGAGCCGGTTCGCATCCAGCCGGACTGGATCGCCATCACGTCGGAGCCGGACGTGCTGGAGATGGAGACCCCCGAGCCCGCCGGGGAGTACGCCTGGCGAGTGCCGCTGAAGGTGGCCAAGGAGGACCTCGGCCCGGCCACCATCCTCCTGGGCCCCTCGCGCCCGCCCCAGGTGCACGGTGGCATCCAGGAGTACGTGGAAGAGTCCCTGCCGCGGGAGGCGGGGCCCACGAGCCCGCTCAAGATCCGGGTGACGGTGACCGTGAACATGGTGCCCGAGGTGGCCTCGGCGGCGCTCAGCATGGCGGGCGGCATCCCCTTGGGCGCCGTCCGCTCCACGACGCAGCTCCTCAAGAAGGAGCTCGACTATGAGGTGGTACCCCCGCACCTGGAGTGGACGGCACAGCAGGAAGAGCCCGTGCGCCTGGGCGCCTCGAAAGAAGCGCCCCCAGAGATGGACTGCATCGATGTGCGCTGCACGCCTCCCAAGGGCTGGTTGTTCGATGTCGCGGTGCGGTTCATGATCGAGAGCCGCTGCGTGCGGCTGGGGCTCGCGTCGGGGGGCGCGCACCCGGCGGAGAGCGGCTCGGACGAGGAGCTGGCCGCGCAAATCCGCATCGCCGGGTCGCGTCCCTGCTTCCATCCGGTGGCCGACGTCTCGGCGGATGGGTCCGAGGGGGACGTATCGCTCCGTTTCCTGGCCGTCACCGAGAGCCCCTACATCGGCCGGCAGGTCGCCCGCTTTGAGGTGCGGGCGCGCGCGCAGGCGGTGGCGCTCTACCTGGGCGGGCGCCCGGGCGATAGCTTTTCCTTGGAAGACTACTATGCGTCGCCCACCGCCCGCTTTTCCTGGGACGATGAGAACCGCGTCTCGGTGATCGGCGAGCGCCGCCCGCCCGGCGAGGTCCCCGAGCGTTGCCGGTTGCGGATGGAGGTGCGCTCCCCCGAAGGCTGGGACGATCCGGCGGTGGCTTGGGAACGCCGCGAGGTGCCGGGCGGAGAGGGCCCGCTCGACGACCAGATCCGCTACGGTGGGGGCGGTGACACGGCAGCCATCGGTCTCGACAGCTCGGGCGATGCCATGCTCGGAGTGGCCGCAGCCGAGTACATTGCGCCGGGGGCCAAGAGTTGGAAGCTGGCCGGCGAGCCCCGCGGACGCTGGGTGGTCGCCTACATCGGGGAGTACGACGTCATCCCCATCGAGGGCTGGGAAGACGAGAGCCTCTGGCACGCTGTGCCGATCTACGGCGACGTGGGGCTCATCCTGCGCAAGTACATCGCCCGCCTGAGGATGCGCATCGGGCCGACCGACCTGCTCAAGGAGGACGCGGTCCAGCTCGACCTCGCCAACCCCGCGGTCATGCAGTCCCTCATCCGCGAGGTCGACGTGCTGTTCGAGATCGAGGATTAGGGGGCCCAAGATGCCACTCTCCACTCTCGTTTGGCTGGCCGGCGTGGCGTTGGCGGTGCTGGTGGGGGGCGCCGTGCGGCGCTGGGCCCGATCGCTGCCCGTCGCCTATGGCTGGAACCCCGAGACCCACGACCGCCAGGCCTGCATCGCACTGGACATCCTGCGCGCCGATGAGCGGCTCGGAGAGCCGGTGACCCTCTTTGGCTGGGTGCTTCGGCAACTGGCAAGCCCCCACCACGGTCTCTGGACCGACTATGTCGGGCAGATTCGCCGGGGATCGATCGAAGAGGACATGAATTCGCACGCCATCAACGAGTTCGAGGCGGTTTCTGCTGCTGCGGATTCCCTGCTATCGGAGGGAGCACGCCTTGGCGGTTCCATGACCTCGTGGCTGTGGGTAGTACTGCTGGCCAAGAAGGCGGCCGGTGCCTACCTGGAGAATGTCGAGGGCATTTCCGGCACCAATGGCGGGTACCACTACTATAACCCCATGGTCGGCGACGACAGCCGAGCCGGGCTGAGCGAGCCGACCTACATCGCCACGGTACTCAGTTGGGCGAGCAAGAAGATCGGCAGTGGCACACTAAAGCCGCCGATGCCCAGCGCTGTGACCCGTGCCCTAGACTCGTCTTCCCGCGTGTGGTCGTTTGATTATGAGGGGCGCAACTATACCTACGACGATGCGCAGCGCTACTGCCGCATGGGCTACCCCGCCCTGGGGCTCTATGCTCTCGGCCGGATGCTGCACCTGCTGCAAGATATGGCGGTGCCCGCCCACGTGCGCGACGACAGCCACCTGGGCCTGGAGCTCCCTGGACCCTTGAGCGCCTACGGTGAGCCGGGCGAGCCGCTGGAGAAGCTGGCCGGTAACCTGGACTGGGCCGCCACCAGCCCGCCGGGGGACCCGGGTGCCTCGAACACCGTCAAGTGGTCGTACGTGCCGGGGCGCACCTACAACACCGTGGGCAGCGATCTCTATGATCTGGCGCTCAACGAGTATCGCGGCGTGCGGGCGGGCAGCAAGGGGGCGGCGCCCCGCGAGCATTTCCTCGAGCTGGCGCGCTCGTCGCACCGGACGTACTACTGCCTGGGCACCATCCCCGGCAACCCCGACGCGCACAACCCGAACGACACGTCGGAGCAGCCCTGGCTGCGCAAGGGCTCGCCGGTGGACTGGAAAAAGTGCGCGCCGAACGTCGAGGGCCTGGTGGGGGCGCTCTCGGCGCTGGCGGGCAGCACCCGGGGCATCATGGACGCCTACCTGCCGATGCTCTCGCTGTACGATCAGCGCCTGCTGTCGTACTCGGGCGATGCATCCCAACTGACCATCCTGCGCGGCCAGGTCGAGACGGCCCGCCAGCACGGCCGGGAGGTGCTGCTCACCATCGACCAGCAACTCTTGCCCCAGGCCGCCGCCGCCGCCAAGTCACACGACCGCTTCACCACCCTGGTGGACTCCTTGATCCAGGTGGGCAAACGGATTGCCGGGCTGACCGACCCGAACCCCAACTACTCGCCCTACAGCTCGTCGTACTGGTCACACGCGCTGGTCACTGCCTTTCAGGCGCGGGCGGCCGAGATGGAGCTCGAGCGCCTGGCCCTGGTGGCCCGGCGCGCCCCCGACACGACCGAGGCGCTGCGTGACTATATCCGGGGGTTCGGCGACGACGAGCAGCGCCTGGCCAAGGCGTTCGAGCCCACCATGCCGTTCGTCATCACCCCAGAGATGTACCGCGCGCAGTACTGGGAGACGACACCCCGGGCCGCGGCGCGCTGTGCCGCACTCATGGCCGACTGGTTCGAGAGCCTCTATGCCCCCGGTGAAAACCGCGGCATCGGTGTCTGGCAGAACGCGGACGCAGAGAACGGCGCCATCCCCCTGGAGTACCGCGTCGCGCCCACCACCGACGCTACGCCCGTCAAGACCTATGGCGTCGCCAACCATCTGCCGGCGCCCGTGGAGATGACCTGCGAGCTCACCCTGGTCGAGCTGACCGACGCCAGGACCGGCGCCTCGGTCACCGACCGGGAGGTCTCGGTGGACGTCATCCTGGGCCACGTCTCGCCCGCGCACCTGGGTAGCGCACCGGCGGGGCCGACCGGCGCACCCCTCAAGCCGGGTCAGCTGGATCTCCGCGGGCGCGAGGATCACGCGGTGGTCGTTGGGCACCGGGAGAAGGGCTCCTTTGCCTTTGGCACGGTCCCGCACGCGCTGGGCACGCAAAAGGCCTACGCATGGCCGGCCAAGGGAGCCTGGGGAGCAGGCGCGATCCGCCGCGAGGAAGAGGCGGAGAAACTCCAGCCGGTGAACCTGACCCCGGGGCAGGCGCCGGGCGGGGTGGGGCAGGGGGGCCGCGACGATCTGTTCGCCACGTTCCTGCGGCTCTCGGCGCACCTGGTGCCCGAGGAAAAGGAGCCGCGCTGACGGCCGGCCGCCGCGGCCGCCCCTGGGTGCTCCACCTCGTGCGGGGGGGCAGCATGGCGCCCGCCATCCCGCCGGGCAGCCTCGTCGCGGTGGCGCCGTTCGCTGGCGAGCCGCAATCGGGGGATGTGGTAGTCTACCGCGGCGACGGCGGCCGCGTGATCGTCCACCGCGTGCTGCGGCGCGAGGGGAGCGGCATCGTGACCCGCGGGGATGCGAACGATCGCGACGACCCCGCCCCGGTGTCGCCCGCCAACCTCATCGGGCGGGTGCGCTGGGTGAGTCCGTTCCTCGGACGGCTGCTCATCTGGGTGCGCGGAGGCCGCTAGGGGCCGGCAGCGCACCCAGGCGTCGGCGGGCGGACGGCGATCCGCGCCGTGGCGTGGCCGTCGGTTCATCGTATGTCGTGACGCCAGTGCCAGTACGCGAGGAGCCTGTCCATGTTCTGCAACCAGTGCGGACAGAAGAATCCGGATCAGGCGCGGTTCTGTGGCCACTGTGGCGCGCCGCTGCAGGCGACCGCCGCGGCTGCCCAGCCGGCCCGCGGGGCAGCACCCGAACCCTCGTTCGCCCCGCCGCCCCCGCCGGTCTTTGACGGCGTGCCGGCGTCCCCTGCCCCTGCGGCGGCCTACCCGCCGGCCGAGAGCCGGGGCCATGCGCCGGCCGCTCCGGCCCCGTATCCCGCAAGCCCCTATGGCCCACCGACCCCTGCATCGCCCGCGTTCGGGCACGCCCATGCCACCTGGGAGGCGCCGGCCATCCCCCCGACCGCGCCGGCCGCAGAGTACAAGGGTGTCTGGCCGCGGTTCGTGGCGGCTCTCATCGACGGCGTGGTCACGTGCGTCGCCATCATGCTGCTGGCCTCCTCCCTGGGTGCGGAGATCGACCTGGAGGCCCTGGCGGAGGGAGAGATCGAGTACGCTTTCTCAGAGGCCTCGGCGCTGGTGGTGTTAGTCGTGGGCTGGGGGTACCCGGTGCTCTTTGAGGGCTTGTTCGGCGCCACCGTCGGCAAGCTACTGCTGGGGATGCGCGTGGCGAACGCCCAGGGCGAGAACGCCGGCCTGGGGCGGGCCCTGGTGCGCAATCTGCTGCGCCCCATCGACGCGCTGCCGTTCATGTACCTCTTGGGAGTCATCCTAGTGGCGGCGTCTGACACCAAGCAGCGTCTGGGCGATCGCCTCGCGGGGACCTACGTGGTGGCGCGCTGAGGCTGCCCGGCGCGGGAGGCCGACACAGCGGGCGGGATGTCCAGGATGACCGGCCCGTCCTGTACGTCGCCGGTGGGACCCTCCGAAGGCGGGCGCGCCAGCAGCCCCATCGGACGCCGGCGCGCTGCGTCTGCGGGGACGCCTGCTTCTGGCCCTTCTTCCCCTTACCTGCCACGGCGTGTTCCTTTCGGTGTGCGCCGACGCAGCGGCACCATGCTCGAAGGGTGGCCTGACGGTCAAGCGGTGGCTGGCCCGGCAGAGCGGGCAGGTCAGGCTGGATGTGCTGGCAGCCGGTGTCCTGCACCGTCACCGGGGCTACCTCATCGGCTCGGGGACGGTGGAGAGCGCGGGCAAGAACGATGCCCAGCACTGCATGAAGCGGTCCGGCCCCGGCTGGCGCCGCCACACGGACCCAGCGATGCTGAGCGCCCTCCGGGAGCTCCACAGCGGTCGCTTTGACCTCGCCTGGCAGCACTGCGCCTGCCCCACGATGCTGCGCCATACCCCCGCGACATTCCGGCTGGCCGCTTCTACCCTTTGGGGTTACCATACCGCGGACGGCTGCCCTGCTCCCCACGATGCGGGTGCCCGCGATTGTGAGGCGTGCAGGGGCGAGCCTGACCATGTCAGTCGATAGTCACCGTTAGGACTGCCGGGCCCTCCACCGGGGGCGTGCCGGGCTCGGCATGGCCGAGGGGCTCACGGGCCCGTCGGCGCAGAAGGAGTGGTGGGACGTGATTTCGGTGGTGACCGATAGCTGCGCGGACCTGCCTCCCGACCTCCTGGATCGCTACGGCATCGAGGTCCTCCCGTTCCGGGTGCATTGTGGAGATCGGGAGTGTTGGGATGGCGTCGACCTAGACAGCACAACGGTCTTTCGGATGGTGGAGGAGACGGGCGATCTGCCCAGAACGGCAGCGCCCTCGGTAGCCGAATACGCGGCGGCGTTCGACCGGCCGGGCGAGGTCGTCTTTGTCGGGATCGGCTCGGCGCTCTCGGTGGGGATGCAGAACGCGCTGCTCGCTGCCCGGGAGTATCCGGTCGGCAAGGTGCACGTGGTGGACTCGCGCAACCTGTCGACGGGGATTGGGCACCTGGCCATTCTGGCCGCCGAGATGCGCGACGCGGGACTCCCGGCCGCCGCCATCGCCCGGGCGCTGGAGGCCGCCGCCGGGCGGGTGCGGACGGCCTTTGTGGTGGATACCCTCGCCTACCTGCACAAAGGCGGCCGCTGCACCGCGCTGGCCTCGCTGGTGGGCAGTGTCCTGCGGATCCGGCCCGTCGTGGCGGTTCAGCCGGATGGCACCCTGGGCGTGCGGCAGCGGTTGCGGGGCAGCCGCCGCCGGGCCCTGCAGGCCCTCCTCGACGACCTCGCCCGCCACAGGGAACGCCTGGACCCGCGCCGGGTGTTCGTGACCCACGCAGGGGCCGAGGATGCCGGGTGGCTGGCCCACGAGGTGCAGCGGGTGGCGGCGCCCCAGGAGACGCTGATCACCGAGGCCGGCTGCACCATCAGCGCGCACTGTGGGCCGAACACCATCGGTATTCTGTACATGACCCGCTAAGAGCGCTCCGTCGGGATCGCGCTCGTGGGAGGCATTGTGAGATCGGCGCACAGCGGTTGTAGCGGGGCGCAGGGTGGCACGATAGACAGGAGCAAGGAGCCAGCATGACAGAACCGCGGAACATCATCCACTTTCACGCCGAGAGCTGGGACGGCAGGATGCTCGGCGCGATGGGGCACCCTGCCCTGCGCGACGCCACGCCCCACATTGACCGCCTGACCCGTGAGGGCGTGCTGTTCGAGAACGCCTACTGCTCGCACCCGATCTGCTGCCCCTCCCGGGCCAACATGTGGTCCGGCCGCTACACCCACCACTGCGAGTCCTGGAACAATCACAGGGGCCTGGAGCCGGGAATGTGGTCGCTGCTCGACCATCTGCCGGCCACCCACACCCTCAAGACCCTCGGCAAGCTTGACTATCGCTCCGGCGGCCACACCATCCAGGCGCGCCTGACGGCCTGGCTGGGCGCCTCGGGGCTCGCTCGGCCCCAGTACGACGAGGACGCCTCCCAGTGCTTTACCGTGGCGGATAGCGACGCCGTGCGCTGCCACGAGCGCGACTGGGGGTTGGTCGACGCGGCGATCGCCTTTCTCGAGGAGCAGGCCCAGGGAAGCCAGGAAAAGCCCTTCTTCCTGACCCTCAGCAGCGGGCTGGTCCACCCGACCTTTGATACCAACCGCTACTGGCTGAACAGGATTCCCGCAGACGCCGTCGATATCCCGCCCATGGACCCCAGCGACCATCCCTGCCGGCAGTACCAGCGCATGGCCAAGGCCTGGAGGGCCGGGTTCGACGACGACACGGTCCGCCAGGTGCG
>JAAZBQ010000756.1 GCA_012513725.1 Chloroflexota bacterium | reverse complement strand
GACGCCGCCGAGGAGAGGAACACCACGGCGCCCTGCAGGTCCTCGGGGGTGCCCCAGCGGCCGGCCGGCACGCGGGCCATGATCTGGGGGTTGCGGACGGGGTCCGCCTCGAGGGGCGCAGTCATGTCGGTGAGCATATAGCCCGGGATGATGGCGTTGACGTTGATCCCTTGGGGGGCCAGTTCGTTGGCCAGCGCCCGGGTGACGCCCACCACGCCGTGCTTGGAGGCCGCGTAGGGAGGCACCAGGTAGCCGCCCTGGAAGGAAAGGGCCGAGGCCACGTTCACGATCTTGCCCCCGCCTTTGCTCGCAAAGTGGCGCGCGGCCGCCTGAGAGAGGAACATCACCGCCTTGAGGTTCACCTGCATCACCATGTCCCAGTCGTCCTCGGGGTATTCGAGGGAGGGGTGGCGTGCGGTGGTGCCGGCGGCGTTCACCAGGATATCCAGGTCGCCCATCTCCTCGACGGCGCGCCGCACCAGCCCCTGGAGGTCGGCGACGCTGGCGCGGGCCAGGTCCATGGGCAGGTGGAGAAAGCGCCGGCCGAGGGCCTGCACCTGGGCGCCGGTGGCGTCGCAGGAACCCCGGGAGACGCCGACGATATCGGCGCCCGCCTCCGCGAGCCCCAGGGCCATTCCCCGTCCCAGGCCGCGGCTGGCGCCGGTCACCATGGCCACTTTGCCCTGCAGGTTGAACTTGTCTAGGATCATCGCATACCTTCCTTCATGTTGCCTCGCGAATGTGGGCGCTCACGCGCGCCGCTGATCATAGCCGCCGCCAGGGCTCGTGGCAACCGGGGGGCCGGCGCACCGTCGCCTGGGGGAGACGCCCTACCGCTCATAGAGCACCACAGGAGAACGACATGTCCACAGCCCAAGGGGTCGATCGGTTCCTCACCGTCCTCCTCTCACTCCCTGCGCTCTTCACCCTCCTGGTCTTGAGCGTCGACTCGCTGGCTGTGCTCCTCTGGCGCCGGGCATCCCTGGGCGCGACCGCTCGCGTCCTGCTCATCGCCCTCTGCATGGTGAGCGGCGCCGCGGCGCTCGCCCTGATCGCCCTGGCCATCGCTTCTGGCGGCGGTCCCCCTCCGCCCGGGCCACCGATCCCCATCCGCTGAACCCCAAGCCAGCAGCCGGTATCCATCTTGCGTAAAAGTGTACCTTACCCTATAATGGACTCAATACGCCGGGACGAATGGGCCAACAGCAAGGTGCGCCTTCGGGCGCTTTTTTCTGTTCTCACTTCTGGCACAGGAGACACATCGAGAGATGGCTGAGAGAGTGCAGTACATTACACGAGAAGGCAGGCAAAAGCTCGAGGATGAGCTGGAGCACCTCCGCACCGTGGCCAAGCGGGAAGTGGCCCGCCGGCTCAAAGAGTCGATCGAGGACGGCGACATCACCGAGAACGCCGGCTATGACGAGGCCAAGCGCGAGCAGGCTTTCGTCGAGGGCCGCATCCGCGACATTGAGGCCATCCTCGCCAACGCCCAACTCCTCCAAGACGCCTCGCAACGCGACGTCGTGGCGGCCGGCACGACGGTGACCGTGGCCGAGGACGGGGAAAGGCCAGAGACGTACTATATCGTCGGCGCCGTAGAGGCGGATCCTGCGAACGGGCGCATCTCGTTCGAGTCCCCCTTGGGCCAGGCGCTGATGGGGCGCCGCAAGGGCGATCGCGTCCAGGTGCAGACTCCCGGCGGCACGCTACACTTTCGCATCGTAGAGATCCGCTGATCTGACCTGGCGATCTCTGCGCGCATCACACGATAGGCTACCTCAGGAGCACCCATGGCAGAAACTACCGACCGCAGGGCCCAGCGCATCGCCAAGCTAGAGCGACTGCGCGAGCAGGGCATCGACCCCTATCCAGCACGGGTGCATTACACGCACTCTAGCGCGCAGGCGATCGCCGCGTACGAGGCGTCCGAGGCGCAGGACGGCGCCAAGGTGGATGTCCAGGTCGTCGGACGCCTGGTGGCCGTTCGGGTGATGGGCAAGTCCTCCTTTGCCCACATCGCCGACGGCGACGGTAGGTTGCAGATCTACCTGCGGCGCGACGTGGTCGGCGAAGATGTCTATGAGGCCTTCCGGCGCGACATGGACATCGGCGACTATGTGTGGGCCGAGGGCTCCCTCTTTCGCACCCGTAGCGGCGAGATCACCGTCGAGGTGCGCGGCATCCGGCTGATCTCCAAGACCCT